>CAXUFU010000054.1:0-10500 GCA_964250275.1 uncultured Chthoniobacterales bacterium
GTATGAAACAAGCCAAAGTTCGAGTGCCGAGTCGGCGGATGCCACTGAAAAGTGAGGGGTCGGTTTCGATGACGGCGCTTTTTCGCGGCGCTTTGAAGGCATTTCGCCGTTTGAGCGGAAAACCGGAGCCATTGGTCCGCCGCCGCCGGCGCAAGGTGTGGATTGGTCTAACGTAAGGTAGGGATGGCTCTCCGAGCCGGTCCCTTGCTGTCTGTCCGGCGACGTGCCCGGAGTAAAGGGGGAGGCGAAGTAAGCAGACCGTGCATTGGTGGGGAGCAATGGAGCCAATCGCCCGCATCGCAAGGCCAGGACTTCAGGCCGCCAAGCCTTCAGGAAGTGGTAGCCCCAGTCCGGCCGGGCGGTTGCCAGACGGTCAGGGACCGGGTCGAAGACCCATCCCAACCTTTTTAGTAGATGCTCAGTAGAGCATCAACTCCGCGGGCGGGTCGCAGGCCTTGACGCTATCAGCGTGCACGATCGGCAGGCGGTGACCGTCTTCGACCGGGAAATCCACCGTCCCCACTACGCGCGCCCAAGCCATCTCGGCCAGCTTCGGCGCGCTCTTGGCTTCCACAGCAACCGCAATCGGCCGCGCATCCGCCGCGCAACACACCATGAACATGCGCACGATCTGAAAACGGTCCGGGCCCCCTTTGTCCGCCGGCATGAACTGCCCAATCATCTCGACCTTCCGCTTGTCGAAAAGCGGGCGCATGGAATCGTCGTCCGCGGCGAAAAGGAGATCGGTCACTTCGGCGATCACGTTGCCGTCCGCCGTTTTCTTCAGATACTGCGAGGCGTCCAAAGCACCGGGAGCGGAGTCCGACGGAATGGGCGTTGCCCCCGGCAAGGGCGGCTCATAGTTCGCTGGCGCGGCGTTCTGGGCAATCGGCGGCGGCACCTGCCCGGCTTGGCTCGCCTGGCTGGCCGCACTAACCATCGCGGCGGAAGGCTTGCCCGGTAGCTTGGAGGGATCGCTGACGATGCCGCGGTTGAGCACGGTGCTCGCGCTGAAATGATCAGCCGAGACGCCGACCGCCGCCCAGATCGGCACCACGAGCGTCAAAAAGGCGAGCACCTGCGCCGCCCGGACGCGGGGCGCCGAGGCCGCCTCAAAACGATCCTCGCTCGCCAACCCGTCCGACATCAGCCCGCGCAGGCCGGTGCGGTTCGTCCAAACCATGCTCACCGCCAGCAGCAGCATGACGATCCCGGCGACCGCGACCATCGGCCGGTAAGCGGGGACGAGATATTCAGCCAGCCGCCCGCTCAGGTAGAAATACAACATCAGCACGCCCCAAGCGACCAGAGTCAGGGCGGATAAACCACGCGAGAGAGTCTTCATAATTAGAAGGTGATCGACCTTACCCGGCCTAGAGGCGCAGGACCGAAAGACGCACGCAGATTAACCCGATGAGCAGGAAAAGTGCAATCCCCAACAGCAGCACGAAACGCCGCCGGAAGACCAACGAGTACAGGAAGATCAGCTTCAGATCGAACACCGGTCCGAAGACCAGAAAGGCCAGCTTGGCGGAAAGCGGGAACGCTGTCAGCGTGGCAGCGATGAAGGCGTCAGAGGTGCTGCACACGGCCACGATAAAGGCCAGCAGCATGAGGCTGCCCGTGGCGGTCCAGGGGTTCATGGCCAGCGCATAGATGCGCGGTTGCGCGACCGCGGTATTAAAAACGCTGGCCAACGCCGCGCCGATGACGACAAACACCGCCACGTCCAGAAAGTCGTTCGCCCCGCGCTGGCAGGCGAGCAGCAGCCGCCGGGTAAACGTGGGTTGCAATTCGTCGTCCAGCGACTCGAGCACTGCGAGCGCATCGGCGCCGCCACTGCCTTCCTCGGTGGCTTCGAGGCTAAACGGCGCCGCCGCCGCCGCGGCCAGGCTGGGGATGCGGAAGCCGCTGGTGCGCGTCGCCCGCCCCGGCAACGTGGCGAGCACGAGCGGATGCAGAAACTGCTCGGGCTTGAGCCGTTGCACGACGATGCCCACGGTGATGGCCACCAGATAGCTCAAGGCCAGGCGAAAGCCCACCGTCAGACCCGGCTGCTGCCCGCGGAAGGCCGCAAAGGTGCTCACCGCGACGATCGGGTTGACCACGGGCGCGGCCAGCAGGTACGTCACCGCGCTGGAAATCGGCAGGCCCTTTTTCATCAAGCGGCGGATGACGGGGACGATGCCGCATTCGCACATCGGGAAGACCAACCCCAGCAGCCCGCTGATCAGGATGGCGCTCAGCGCCCGGCGCGGCAGGAAGCGCGTCATCCAACGCGCGGGAACGAACACTTCGATGATCCCGGAGAGCAGCCCCCCCAGCAGCAGGAAAGGCACGCTCTCAAAGAGCACGCTCAAGAATGAGAACGCAAAACTCTGGGGATCGAACTTGAACCAGGGCATTTTTTCCAGGGCCGACGGGTTTCAATAGAGAGCAGAAACACCGCTTTGCAACGCGGTCGCTACTCTGGAAATCTTTGAGCAATTTTTGCCGGCTCCCGGGTGCCGAGCGCGCGAACTGCTTTTTCAGGTGTTCATCCCTGGCGGACGCGGCCCTCGATCCATGAACAACCATTCGATGCTGATCTTCATTCCGACGTTCAACGAGGCGGAAAACGTGGAACGCCTCTGCCGCCAGTTGACGTTGCTCGAGCTCGAAGCGGATGTCCTCTTTTGCGATGACAACTCGCCCGACGGCACGGGCGACATCATCGAGCGCCTGGCGGAGGAATGGCCGCACGTGCGCGCCATGCATCGTCCGGCCAGGCTCGGCATCGGCAGCGCGCACCAGGAGGGCATCCGCTACGCCTACGAGGAAGGTTACCGGACGCTTTTGACGATGGATGGCGGTTTAACCCACCAGCCGGCGGACGTACGCCGGCTGCTCGAAGAGGCCGGCGAACATCCGGTGACCGTGGCCTCGCGCTACCTGAAGAGAGACAGCCTGCCAAAGCGAAGCCTCTGGCGCCGCTCGCTCACGCATCTCGCCCATTTCATGACCGTCAACCTGCTGCATTTGCTTCAGGACGCGACCGGCGCCCTGCGGGCCTATCGGCTCGACCGGATTCCCCGAGAGCTCTTCGCGCTGGTAAAATCCGCTGGTTACGCCTTTTTTTTCGAGAGCCTTTTCGTGCTGCATCGCAACGATTTCCCCATCCAAGAGGTGCCGATCAAATTGCCGGCGCGCGCGTACGGCCGCTCGAAGATGTCGCTCAGGGAGACCTGGCGCAGTGCCGCCCGGTTGCTGCAACTTTTCCGCGCGAACCTGGTGGATCCGGAGCAGTTCGTCTTGTGGCCGCAGATTGAAAACGCCACGGTGCCGCTGGTCGATCCGCAGGGTTGGGACACTTACTGGACGCGGGGCCGCCAGACGACGCGCAGCATTTACGCCTTCCTCGCGAGTGTCTACCGGTGCCTCGCCATCCGGCGGACCCTGGATTTCTATATCAACAAGCACTTCCCGCCTGGCGCCCGCCTCCTACACGCAGGCTGCGGCAGCGGCCAGGTGGACCAACACCTGACCGAGGAAATGAGGGTCACGGCTCTGGATATCTCCTTGCCCGCGCTCGAGCGCTATCGGCGCAATAACCCGCACGCCGCCGCCGTCCGGCGGGGGGACATCCTGAACCTGGATTTTGAGCAGGCCAGTTTCGACGGCGTTTACAATCTGGGCGTTGTCGAGCATTTCACGACCGACCAGATTCGCCGGATTTTTTCCGAGATGGGCCGCGTGCTCAAGCCGGGCGGCAAAATCGTGATTTTCTGGCCGCATCGGCTGGCCAAGAGCGTCTGGTTCCTCCGCGGCGTGCACTGGCTCCTGGATCATCTGATGCGCAAATCCATGCGGTTGCACCCACCAGAGATCAGCTTGCTCGATTCGCGCGCTCAGGCCCGCGAAGTTGTCGAGCAGGCGGGTTTTAGCCTGGTCGATTATTACTTCGGCGCGCAGGACCTGATGGTGCAAGCGGTCATTGTCGGCCAGAAGAACTGAAGTTCGTTCTGAGACTGAGTCCGGCTGCAGGGCGGCCGCTCCGGCTCCCGGCATCGCACGCTGCCTGGCGCACCCACCGCGTCCCTCAACGCCCGCTGCTCATCTGGCAAACGCCGGATCAGCCCCGGGCGCAGACAAAGGACCAACGCCTGGATTGCTCACCGGCTGTACCGGCACCAAGGGCTTGAGCAAGTTCGCGGCGAAGCTGCTGGGATTGACAATCGTGCCGTTCAGCGGCAACTGCTCCGCCCGATAATCTGCCAGCAACTTCGGCGGAACACGCCGGATGGCCAGATCTTGATAGCTTTGCACGCCTTGCGCCACCGCGAGCGCGAGTTTCTGCCGCCAGGCCGCATCCGCGATCTCCCGGCTCTCGCCCGGGTTGGTCAGAAACCCGCCTTCAACTAAGATAGCGGGCGAATGTGTCAGCTTTAACACGGCAAACCGAGCGCGCTTCACGCCGCGATCCGCTTCTGGAATGTGCCCCAGAATGGAATGATACACGCAGGTCGCCAGGGCCAGGCTGGCATTGTCTTCGTCATTGCCGGGCAAGCGCTGTAACTGTTCCAGAGCAACTGTGTTGTCTCCGGTCGAAGCGGCGCCCTGTGGTGACATGGCGAAGACTTCAAACCCATTGGCCTCACCGCCCGTCGGCGAGGAGTTGAAGTGCACGCTGACGAAGATCGAATCCGGAATGCCGTTCGCCTCGGCGGCCCGCGCTTCCAGCGGTACGTAGACGTCGGAGTCCCGCGTCATGACGACCTTAAAGCCTCGCGCCTCCAAGGTGGCGCGAATGTCCAAGATGACGCTCAACGTGTAGTCTTTTTCCTCTCCCAACGCGCTGGCCGCCCCACGATCCACGCCGCCGTGTCCGGCATCGAGCACCACCGTGTGGAACGGGGGTAGATCGGCGATCATGGTCGGCCGCAAGCAAGGCTCGATCGTCTTGGCCAGGTCGAAGCGGGAGATCAGCTCCTGTCCATTTTGTCGGACAATGGGAAAGGAGAGATATTGTTTGACCCCGTTTACGTCGACGGAGCGCGGGTCGGGTCCGAGTTCCAGACTCGATTGTTCGCTGGTAAAGAGCATCTCCTGGGCAGGGACATCTTGACGCGCCTGCAACTGGTAGAACTGCGCGATGTTCTGCACGGTGAGGTAGTCGCGTCCGGCGACTTTGACGATCTGCCAGGCCGAAGCGCCACGGCTGGTCGCGCCCGCCAAGAGGAACATCACCGCGAACACCGCCCCGTGAAAGGCCAGGAACCGGCGGGCCTGGAGACGCCGCTCGTTCGGCTCGCGGCTGCAAGGGGCGGGTTTCATATCGCTGGCAGGGGGGGAGCTTGGCCCCTTCCCAAGGGACGCCCCGAAATGGCTGGCAATACTAAGACAGCGCCACCATTGGTTCGGTTGAATATTCTTTGTTGGCTGCCTCCCGGATCGGATTGCGGGATCGATACAGGACGATCACAACGGCTCACCAGGTGCGAGGCACTTAAACGCCTGTCGATTTGAGCTTGGTGACGACTTCCGAGGATTGGGCTCTCAAGGCCGCGAGATCAAGCCAAGGCAGCTTGCCATCAACGACGATCTCGCGGCCACCGACGAACGAATAGCGCACGCTGAACTCGCCCCCTGAAATGAACGGGCCAATGACCGGATCGTGCTGCCCGAAGTACCTTGGCCGATCAAGCTCAAGCAGCAGGAGGTCGGCTGCCTTGCCTGGTTCCAGCGTGCCGATGCCATCGAAACCGAGCGCGCGGGCACCACCGGCGGTCGCCCAATGCAGGACGGTCTCTGCCGTCGTGGCGTCGGCACCGCCGACTGCGCGGTGGATGGTAAAAGCGGCATACAGCGCCTGAGCCATGTCTCCAGCTTCGGTGGCACCCGTGCCATCCACGGCGAGCGAGACGATGCCGCCCAGTTTGGCCAGGGCGGGAGCAGGCGCGATCCCGGAACCTAGCCGTGCGTTGGCCTGGGGACAATGCGCCATCGCGGTACCTTCCCGCGCCAGCAAGGCGAGTTCATCCGGCGCGCATTTCACGAGATGCGCAAACCACACATCGGGGCCGATCCATTCCTGGTCGGCCATCCAATGGACCGGGCGTTGGCCGAACCTTTCCATCGTCGAATCGACGTAGGTGTCGTTCTCCGAAAGGTGCGTGTGCAGTCGCAGCCCCAGCGCGCGCGCGGCCCGTGCGACCTCGCGCACTTCACCTTCGCGCAGGTTGAATACGGTCGTCACCGGCGCGGCGGCGACCCGGGTCATCGCGACTGGCGAAGGGTCGTGCCAACGCTTGGCGGCGGCTTCCAGACCGCGCAACATCTGGCCGAGCGTTTCGGTCGGTGCCGGAGGAATGTCTTCCCGATGCCAGGGGCGGGCGTGGGTCAGGCCTCCTCGCGCCAAGACAAAGCGCATCCCGAAGCGTGCCGCCGTTTCAAATAAGACCTCCGCCGGGTCGTAGTCGTAGCGATCGGAAAAGATGTAGTGATGGTCCGCGACGGTCGTCGTGCCGGAGAGCGCCATTTCGGCCAGCCCGATAGTCGCGGACACGCGCAGGGCTTCGGCATCGAGCTTCGGCCAGAAGCGGTAGGGAACTTCCATCAGCCACTGATCCAGCGGACTGTTGATGGCGGCCGGCACCGCCTTCATGACGCTTTGAAAGAGATGATGGTGGGTATTGATAAAACCCGGACAAACCACGCCGTCGTTTGCCGGGATCACCCTTTCTCCGGGGCGTGCGGTCAGATCACCCATCTCAGTGATCAAGCCGCCCTCCACCCGGAGCGAACCGTAAAAACGGCCGCTTCCGCCGTTCTGACCGGTAAGCCCGTACTTGATACCAGTGATTAGAAAATCTGTCATTGCACGCCTCCCGCACCTCCAGGTCGTTTAGACAGGGATGTCGAGAATGAGTTCTGTGTGCCGCAGCGTCGCAAAGGTAAGGCGATAGAATGGATCGGCGTCAATGGGAGAAGTGGAATGAGGACCTAAGAGGGTGGGCGCGAAAGTAGCTCGCTGGCGCGGTAGTCCAGAGTCCCGAGGTGAGGATTTCCGTTGCCTGGCGGCGCAGGATGAGCAGAGTTGTGTGCTTCGGGTTTTCCATTTTGCACCCGTTGCTTTGCGGCGGTTACAAATTGGGGATACAATGGCCGAGCGGAAGCGCTCGAAAGAGGCCGTTCTCCGAGGTAAACGCCGGCATAGCTCAGTTGGTAGAGCAGCTGATTTG
Organism: uncultured Chthoniobacterales bacterium; assembly: GCA_964250275.1. Lineage (GTDB taxonomy): Bacteria > Verrucomicrobiota > Verrucomicrobiia > Chthoniobacterales > SZAS-18 > CAXUFU01. Next base: position 7,221 of record CAXUFU010000054.1, read on the forward strand.
TAATCAGCAGGTCCTCGGTTCGAGCCCGAGTGCCGGCTGGCCCTCCCAACCGCATCGCGAGGCGCTTAATTCGGCCGCAGTTGCGGCGGTGAGAGTGGTGGGCAAAACATTGCTAATGGGTTCATCTCCGCCGCCCGCAGGGAGCATTCTGCTTTACTCACCTTTGACTCTCAACAAACTCGCCCTTTACGCCATGGTCCTGGCGCTCGTTCTGCCGGGGTTTGCTGCCCCGGTGGGCGCCGCCGACCAGATCTGGAACCCCGACGGCAAGGGCGGAGGCGGAGGCGTATGGAAGAGCAGCAACTGGGACGCGGCCTCCTCCTGGACGGCGGGAAATACCGCCGTTTTCGGCGGAACGGCCGGTGCGGTGACCGTGGGCACGCAAACGGCGAGCGGGCTCACTTTCAACAGCAGCGGCTACCAACTGGTGGCCCCGGGCACGCTGACCTTGGCGGGAGCGCCGGCCACGCTCACCCTGAGCCGCGGCGTCAAGGCCACTCTTGCCGCGGGCCTGCTGCTCGCCGGCGAGGGGGGAGTGCGCCTCAGCGTCGCGGGCGAGGGGATCTTGGCGCTGACCACTGATACCCGCCGCACGTTGGGTACCGCGACCGACCCGGCTGTGTGGACCGTGACCGGCGGCAGCACCTTGGCCTTCGCCTCCGGCAACAATCTCGGTGCCGCTCCCTCCGCCCTCCGAACTACCCTGATCCTCGACAATGGCACGATCAGCAACACGGGCGCCAGGGCGCCCCACTTCTTCGGTAACCGCCAAATCGAGATCGCGGCTGCCGGGGGCGCCTGGGTCGACACCGCCGGCGGCAACGGGTGCGACGCGCCAATCGTGAACAACGCCACGACAGGCGCCCTGACGGTGAACACGCCCGTGGCTTCGTGGGGCCGTGTGAGCGAATTGCGCGGCCCGGTGAGCGGCGCCGGCCGCCTGATCAAAACCGGCGCGGGCACCCTCCTGCTCTCCGGCGCAAACACGTACACCGGCGCGACGGACATCAACGGCGGTGCCTTGCATTTGACCGGCTCGCTGGCCAGCCGCTCCTTTGCCCTGACGGGAAGCGGTGTTCTGGATATCGGTTCGGCTAATGCCACCGCGGTCAAAACTTTCACCTTCGATCCAGGCGCGGGACGGCCGGCACTATCGCTGCAAAACGGCGGCCTCGGCCTGGACCTGGGCAAAGGCGTCTCGGGCCAGTTTGTCGTGCGAAGCGGCACGGTCACGGTCGGCGGGATAAACAGCATCCGGCTGTCCACCGGCGGCGCTCTCACGCCGGGCACGTACACCCTCGTGAGCTCGCCGGCGGGCGGGCTCGGGGGCCAGTACCAGTTTGACGGCGGCAGCACGATTCGCTCGCCTGCGCGCACGCAAATCAAGAATGTCGGCGGCGTTTTCTACCGACTGACGCTGCAAAGCTCTGACACCGCCGTCCAGGTGGTGGCGGTGCCCGCGACGGCACCGATCATCAACATCATGCCGCTGGGTTCGTCGAGCACGCGAGGTTTTGGAGGCGACCCCGCGCTGACGGGCTGCGGCTACCGCAGTGAGCTCTATCAGGCGCTGGTCGACGACGGGCGTTTCACGCCGAACTTCGTCGGCAGCCAGACCGTCCCCGTCCCTAACGTCGCGGCGGCGGGGTACGACGTAGCCATTGGCGCCGACCAGATCAGGAACGAGGGCCATTCCGGCTACACCACGAGTGACCTCCTCAAGAACCTCGACGCCAATGCGGGCACGAAGGACAACAACGGCGGCCGCTGGCTGGCGCCAGGCAACGGCGTCGAGCCCGATTATATCCTGCTCAACATCGGCATCAACGATTACGTCTACAACCATGGCGAGACCGTCGGAGCGATCAAGCGGACGGATGCGATCCTCACCTCGATCGCGGCAACCCTGCGGCCGAAGGCCCAGATCGTCGTGTCGAACTTGACCTACCGCCCGGACGCAGGTGCTTACTCCGACGCTCAATACAACACCCGCATTACTGGGGTGGTCTTCAACCACGTGCTCGCGGGCCACCACGTTTCTTTCGCTGACGTCTGGAGCGCCGTCACGCCCAACGATAGCACCGCGCTGCTGGGTCCGCCGGATCAGACCCATCCTTCGCTGGCTGGGTACCCCAAGGAAGGCGATGCTTTCTACCAGGCGCTGGCTTTCGGGTCGGCCTATTGGACCGGCGGTCAGGACAGCCGGTGGAACACGGTGACCGCTGGTGGTGCCACCAACTTCGCGCAGAACTACCCGCGGACCATTCCGCGGCAGACCGCGCTCGACGCCACGACGGACGTGCATTTCAACCAGAACTCCGAGGCTTTGGCGACAACGCTCGGGGCGGACCTCAGCGTGCGCAGCGTCAATTTTGGCGCCGGGGCCGCCGCGCCGGTGACGATCGGTGGTGTCAACACGCTCAGCATCGGTGCCGGCGGGATCACGGTGCAGCGCGGCACAGCGGCCCACACCATTTCGGCTCCGGTCTCGCTGAGCGCCGATCAGACTTGGGGCAACGTGTCCGCCAGCCCGCTGAACGTCAGCGGCGCGATCGCCGGACCGGGTGCGCTGACGGTGACCAGCACGTACACGCTGCAGGCACCGGTCTCCGCTGGGAGCAGCAGCACGGTCGCTCAGACCTATGCGGGTACAGGGGCGGTCATTCTCTCTGGCAGCAACATTTACGCGGGCGGCACCACGATTAGCGGCGGCGGCCATCTGGTCGTGAACAACGTCAGCGGTTCAGGCACCGGGACGGGCAGCGTACAGGTAAATAGCGAAAGCACTCTCACTAACAACGGCACGGTCAGTGGCCCAATCAGTGTGGACGGCACGGCGACAGGGAGCGGCAATTTCGGCGCCGCGGTCACCGTCAACAGCGGGGGAGTGTTTAGCGCGGCCGGCACGATCAGCGGACCGCTAACGGTGGCCCGGGGCGGCACGGTGACGCTCCTGGGTGGCACGCTGAACGTTCTGGGCAAGGTGGTGAACAACGGCACGATCCGGCTGGAAAACGGCGCCGCTTTTGTCCTGGGAAGCGACAGCACGATGACTAACAACGGCACGCTGGATGTCGTCCGCGGGCGTTACAGCTTGCCGGGCGGTTCGTGACTTCGATAGGTCCCCAGCAGCAGCGTTTGCTCCTTTTTGCCGTGCGGCGGAAGAGCTTCAGATAGTTGAGGACACGCAGCGAAGCTGCACTTCGTAAACAAGGTAGGGGCGAGCCCAACACGCCCGCCCAATTGTTTTACGGGGGGCCCGTGTAGACGGCGGCGTGCC
>CAXUFU010000055.1:0-3175 GCA_964250275.1 uncultured Chthoniobacterales bacterium
TGGGCGCTGTGGATTATCGCCGCCGGCACCCGGGGGGTTTGGGGGCGGGTGTGTCGTCTCAGGACCGGGCTGTCCGCCGCCACCAGCTCGCCCGTGCGCACCGGCATCAGGTCGGGATCGGGAAACTAGCGGTAGTCGTGCGCGCTTTCCTTGGTCCGCATCAGGAACGTCTGCCCCGCGCCATCATCCCAACGACGGGTCTCCTGGTGCAGGGAGCGTCCGGCCGTCAATTCCTCCGCCTGCCGCGCCACCTCGTAAGCCAGGGCTTTACGCACGCCGCTGACCGAGTTCATGTTCTTGATCTCGATCTTGGCGCCAAACTCCACCTGACCCTCCGGGCGGACGGACACGTTGCAATCGCAACGCATCTGGCCCTTTTCCATGTCCGCGTCGCTGACGCCGCCATAGAGCAGGATTTGCCGCAGCGCGGTCAGGAACGCGAACGCCTCGTCCGGCGACCCGATCTCGGGTTGTGTGACGATTTCCATCAGCGGCGTCCCGGCCCGGTTGAAATCGATGCCGGTGCTGCTCTCGTAATGAAAACTCTTGGCGACGTCCTCTTCCAGATGAATGCGCACGAGGCCGACGCGTTTGTCCGGGTTGGTGATGTTTTTCTGGGCGTCCTTCGGGTAAGCCAGATCGTGCAACGGCACCGCTCCGCCGAGGCAGAGCGGCAGGTCGTACTGAGAAATCTGGTAGTTCTTGGGCATGTCCGGATAGAAGTAATTCTTCCGGTCGAACTTGCAGAGTGGCGCGATGTCGCAGGTGAGCATGAGCCCGGTCAAGGCGGTGAGTTCCAGGGCGTGCCCGTTCATCACGGGCAAGGCGCCCGGCAGACCGAGGCAGGTGGGACAGGTGTGGGTGTTAGGCGGTGCGCCGTACTCGACCGCGCACCCGCAGAACATCTTGGTGCGGGTCTTGAGCTGCACGTGCACTTCCAGGCCGATGGTCGTCAGGTAATTCATGGCGGGCGAGAAACGGTCAGCATGGCCGAAAGCCGCGCGCGGTGCAACCGGCGGGGGCGGGCGGCAAAGCCGTTTTGTCGCGGCGGGCGCTCCGCTTGCCGGGTATGGCGCCGTGCCTGGCAACCGGAGCGGTCGCCCTACAGCCGGAAAGACCGCCGTGACAACCATTCTTCTACTGCACGGTCTCGTTTAGCGTTTTGTCGGGGCGGGCGCTTCGCTTGCCGGGTATGGCGCCGTGCCTGGCAACCGGAGCGGTCGCCCTACAGCCGGAAAGACCACCGGGACAACCATCCTTCTACTGCACGGTCTCGTTCAGCAAACGCGTGACGTTTACCTTTTCCAGGCGCCGCGAGAGACGCGAATCGTTGAGCACGGCTTGCAGGCGCGGGTTAGCCGCCAGACTGGTGTAATCCCGGCGCTCCAACGCGTCGATGGCCGATGGATCCTGCCGCAGGGCCATCATCTTCGGGTCCATCGCGATCTCGTGCAGGCTCGGCGCATTCAGCAGGCGTGCCTGCAACACGGGATCGACGGCAATGCGGGCCACCTTGTTCGCGTCCGCGTACGTCTCCGTCGGAAATGGGTCGGTCAAGCGGACGAGCCACCCGACCCACCCGCTTTCCACCGCCCGCTTGATCCGGACGAGCCCTGGCGCGGTCGACTCCGCCAGGCGATCCCCCGCGGCCTTGCGCCGGCCGGCGTTGGGAGTGGGACCGTACGATTCTAGCGCCGGATCCTCCATCTGCACCTGCGCCACGGCCCCGCCCAGGCGCACAGCCGCGATCAACATCCAGACCACGAACAGACCCAGGAAGCAACCCACCAGAGCTCCCCCGGAGCCCAGAAAAATGCGCGTCGGGCCAAAGGGATGGTCGCAAGCCCGCTTGAACAAGATCCGCCCGGCCAAAATCGCGATCCCATAGACGAGCAAACCCAGGATCGCGGAGGCGACCCAGGTGAGTATCACCGACGGGTGCTTGGCCCCGGAAAAGAAGTACGCGAAGAACGCCGGACCCCGGCTCAGGCCGAGCAGCCAACCCGCCACCAAGCCAACCACCACCGCCATTTGGCGCCCCACGCCGGAGCGCCAACCCAACCCAACGTGGATCAGGAGCACGAGCAGGCAAACGAGCCAGAAAACGCCCACGCTCGACGCGGCCACCATTCCCCACTCTGCCCCCACCGCGCCAGGAATCGCCGTCATGCGGGCACGGCAGCGTTGACCAACGCGCACTGGCGCAAGGCGTGGTCGGCCAGCACCAGCAACGTCATCGCTTCAACGATCGGCACCGCGCGCGGCAGCACACAGGGATCATGGCGGCCGCGGGCGGCCAACTCGGTTTCTTCGCCCTGCGCGGTGACGGTCTTCTGGCGGCGCGTGATGGTGGCGGTCGGCTTGAACGCCACGCGGAAAACGATGTCTTCGCCGTTGGAAATGCCGCCTTGCACCCCGCCCGAGTGGTTGCTCGTGGTGCGGATGCGGCCATCCTGCATGGCGAACGGATCGTTGTGCTCGGACCCGGTCAACCGCGTCGCGCTGAACCCGGAACCGATCTCGAAGCCTTTGGTCGCCGGCAGGCTGAGCATGGCCTTGGCCAGGTCAGCTTCCAGTTTGTCGAACACCGGCTCACCCCAACCCGCCGGCACATTGCGCGCGACGCACTCGATGACGCCGCCGACCGAGTCTCCCAGCGAACGCATCGATTTGATCAGGGTCGTCATTTCGGCGGCCATCTCCGCGTCGGGGCAACGCACCGGATTGCTCTCGACCTCCGCCAGCCGCACCGTGGCGGGATCAACGACCGCCTCGAGTTGGTAGATGCTCTTGACGTACGCCACCACTTCCAGCCTGGGCGCGCGCGCAGCCAGCAATTTCCGGGCGACCGCCGCCGCGGCGACGCGTCCGATGGTCTCGCGGGCGCTGGCGCGTCCCCCGCCCTGCCAGTTGCGGATGCCGTACTTCGCCTCGTAGGTGTAGTCGGCGTGGCTGGGGCGGAAAGTGGTTTCCATCTCTGCGTAGGCTTCCGGCCGCGCGTCGGTGTTATTGACCACGATCGCGATGGCGGTCCCGAGCGTCTTGCCCTCGAAAACGCCGGAGAGGATGCGGCAAGCATCGGCTTCCTGGCGCGGCGTGACGAGCTCCGACGGGCCCCGCCCGGGCCCGGGGCGCTCGGGGTGGTGATAAGCGTAGCTGAACAAGCCCCCGGGGG
>CAXUFU010000055.1:3185-10439 GCA_964250275.1 uncultured Chthoniobacterales bacterium
GGCCGGCGCCGGTCCAGATCGCGTTGGATATCCGCTTCGCTCAACTCGAGCCGGGGCGGACAGCCGTCGATGACGACGCCGACGCCGCCCCCGTGGCTTTCGCCGAAGGTGCTGATGCGGAACAATTGGCCGAACTGGCTGGACATGACCCCTTGAACGTACCGGGCAAAGCGCGCGGGCTAAAGCAGCAATTTCCGCGAGAACGGCTGCGGATCATCCAAAAAGCGGCCGCGCGCCGATTGACTCTCATGGAGCATTGGATCGGCACCTCGGGCTTCCAATACGCGGAGTGGAAGGGCACGTTCTACCCGGAGACGATGCCGACGGCCAAGATGCTGCCGTTTTACGGCGAACGCTTCTCCAGTACCGAGATCAACTACACGTTTCGCCGCTTTCCGAGCGAGAAGACGGTTGCGCGTTGGGTGCAGGAAACGCCCGCGGCCTTCCGCTTCAGCCTGAAGGCGCCGCAACGGATCACTCATTTCGCTCAGCTCAAGGATTGCGCGGAAATCTTGTACGCGTTTCAGCGGGCGGTCTCCGGGTTGGGTGATAAATCGGGGCCGGTGTTGTTCCAACTGCCGCCAACGTTCAAGAAAGACACCGGACGCCTGGCCGACTTTCTGCATGAAGTGCCGCCCGAAATGCGGGCTGCCTTCGAGTTTCGCCACGCGTCGTGGTTCGACGACGAAGTCTTTTCCACGCTACATAAAGCCAATGCGGCTCTCTGTCTGGCGGAAAGCGCGGATCTAGCGACTCCGCCGGTGGCGACGGCGAACTTCGGCTACCTGCGCCTGCGCCGGGAAGACTACGCCGAGGCCGACTTTGCGCGTTGGGCGGAGTTTGTCCTCACCCAGGAAAAACAATGGGCCGCGGCCCACATTTACTTCAAGCACGAGGAAAGCGGCATCGGACCGAAGTTTGCCGCCGCGTTCCGCGAGCGCCTCCAAACCTAGGTATGGATGGCTCTCCTGAGCCGGTCCCTGACTGTCTGGAGCGAGCCCGGCGACGGGTCGCACTACGCCCAGGCCAGCTTCCGCAGACAGCAAGGGACCGGGTCGGAGACCCATCCCTACCTTTTTGGAATCGTCGCGGCAACGCCTCCAAACCGGGGTAGGGATGGCTCTCCTGAGCCGGTCCCTAAATGTCCGGCTACCTTGCCCGGCGACGGGTCGCACCGTAGACAGGAACGCTTCCGCAGACAGCAAGGGACCGGGTCGGAGACCCATCCGAGACCCATCCCTACCTTTTTGGAATCGTCGCGCAACGACTTCAAACCAGGAAAGACAAAGGGCCGCAGCCGACATTTATTCACGCACGAGGAAAGCGGCATCGGGATGAAGTTTGCCGCCGCCTGATGCATCCAGGCAGGCTTGGAACCGTCGCCGTAAAGCCTCCCTCGTCGCTCGGTTCTAACACGACTTGCAGCGTCACAATCGAATGATGACGTCGAAAGCGACCGCGTTCAAGACTCAATCCGACGAACAGATTCCAGATTACTTGCCCGCCGTCGCCGCTGCCGCGATCTGCACCTTTGCACCGTCGGCGAGCGAATCGGAGGGGTTGACGATGATGCTCTCAGCGGGCGTGATCCCGCTGGTGACCTCCAGGCTCGTGCCGTAATCCTGGCCGATCGTCACGCTCGTCAGATGCACGACGCCATCCTGGCCAACCACCGCAACCTGGGTGCCTTCGCTGCGGAAAATCAGCGCGTTCACCGGCACCACCATCGGCGCTTTCTTTAGCGGCAGACTAAGGTGCACATCGGCAAAAGCGCCGGGAAACAGCCGGCCATTTTTGTTGTCCACCTCGATCTCCGTTTCCAACGTGCGTGTCCCGGGATCGATGGCGCCCGCGATGTGCGCCACTTTGCCCTGAAATTTTTCACCCGGGAACTCGGCAAAAGCCAAATAGGCCATGGAACCTTCCTGCACAAAGGCCGCGTAAACCTGCGGCACGTACACGTACACCCGCAGGATGTCCGTGCGATCGACGCGGAACAATTCCTGGCCTCCGTTCGAGGCGCTGATCAGCGCCCCCACGTCGGTGTTGCGCCGGGTCACGATCCCATCGAAAGGCGCCTTGAGCTGCTGGAAATCCTTCATGACCGTCAGGTTCTGCAAGTTGGCCTGCGCCGCCTGGACCGCTGCTTTCATGGCATCGACGTTGGTGCGGTTTTGATCGTACTCCTGCTGACTGGCGACTTTCTTGGCCAGCAAATCCTGTTGCCGGGCAAAGTTCAGGTTGGCAATGTCCAGGTTCGCTTTGGCCTGGCTGAGGGCCGCGTCGGCCTGGCGGAGCTGCGCGTCGACATCCGGCGCTTCGATTTCCGCCATCACCTGGTTGGTCTTTACCTTGGCGCCGATATCCGTGTACCAGGCTTTGAGATAGCCGTTGGTGCGGGCAAAGATGGAAGCCTCGCTGTAGGCCATCAGGTTGCCTGGCAGGGTGATCTCGTTTTCGGAAGGGCCAGCTTTCGCGTGGGTCACGGCCACGGTCGTCACGTTCAACTGGTTGGTGTCCGCGGCAAGGGCCTGGTGTTCCTGGCCGCGCTGCCAGAGCAGCGCACCCACCACGATGAGCGCGAGTAGGACCAGAAAGATCAGCCATTTGCCGGCCCCGCCACCGGTTGTTTGGCGCCGGGTGGCCGGGCGTGAGGAAGCGTTGGGCGGCGTGGCGGCTTCGGGTGCCGTAGGATCAATGGTGGCGTTCATGGGTACGGAGAAGAAAAGGATAACTGCAATCTAATGCTGCGCGACGAGTTCCGGATGTTGTGCGTGCTGCGGCCGGGCATCACCGCCACGCCGGGAACGACGCCCGCGAATGACCGAAAAGACGACCGGCACGAAGAGCAGCGTGGCGACCGTCGAGATGATCAAGCCGCCAATGACCGCCCGGCCTAGCGGCGCGTTCTGTTCGCCGCCTTCTCCGAGGCCGAGGCTCATCGGCACCATGCCGATGATCATCGCCATCGCCGTCATGATGACCGGCCGCAAGCGGGTGCGGCCTGCCTCGAGCGCCGCGCGGAAGGCGTCGCCGTGTTCGGCCAGTTGCTCGCGGGCAAACGTCACCACCAGGATGGAGTTGGAGGTGGCCACGCCGATGCACATGATGGCGCCCATCAAAGCCGGCACGCTCAAGGGCGTACCGGTGAGAAAGAGCATCCACGAAATCCCGCACAAAGCCCCGGGCAGGCCGGTGATGATGATGAACGGATCGGTCCAGGATTGGAAGTTCACCACGATGAGCAAGTAGACGAGCACCACGGCGAAGATCAGGCCGAAGCCCAGCCCTTCGAACGAGGACAGCATCGTTTTCACCTGGCCGCGGATGATGAGCAAGCTGCCCCGCGGCAGCTTGGGCCGGGCCTCATTGACAATCTTGGTCACGTCGCGCGCCACGCCACCCAGATCGCGCCCCTGCACGCTGCTCAAGATATCGATGACCGGTTTGATGTCGTAGTGCGTGGACACGGCGGCGCCTTGCTCGCGCTGAAAAGTCGATAGATTGACCAGGAGTTGGTTCGACTTGCCGTCCGCGCTGGTCACCGGGAGATCTTCCAGGTCGGACAACGATTGAATGCGGAATTGCGGCGCTTGCGCGGCCAGGTTGTAGCTGACGCCGTTGACCGGGTTCAGGAAAAAACTGGGCGAAGTCTGGAAGCTGTTGCTCAGAGAGACCAGGACGCTATTCGCCACGTCGCGCTCGGTGAGTCCGAGTTGTTCGGCCTTGGAGCGGTCGACGTTGACGTGCAATTTCGGCTGATTGAAAAGCTGCTGGATGTGCGTGTCCACGGCGCCGGGCACCTGCCGGATCTTGGCCGCAACCTGCCGCGCGATGGCGAGGTTTCCCATCAGATCCTTGCCGACGAACTGCACGTCGATCGGCGCCGACAGGCCGAAGTTCAGAATCTGGCTGACGATATCCGCCGGCTGGAAGAAGAACTCCGTCCCGGGAAAATGCTTGGGCAATTCCTCGCGCAGTTTGGCGACGTAACCAGCGGTCGGACCATGATGCTCCGCGTTGAGCGAACAGAGAATTTCCACGTCTGCCGTGCCGATGGTGCCATTGTTCTGGTACGAGGTGTTAATGCCGCTGTAAGGCAGGCCGATGTTATCGAGGATCGTCGTGAGTTCATCCCGGGGAATCTGGGTGCGGATGAATTTCTCCACGCGGTCCGCGGTGGCGGCCGTTTCCTCGATGCGTGTGCCGGTGCGGGTGCGCATGTGCAACCGGAATTGTCCGGCGTCGACCGAAGGGAAGAAATCCTGCCCGATGGTCAACAACAAAAGCGTCGAGGCCATGCACGCGCAGAAGAACAGGATGATGAACGTCCAGCGCAGGTGCAGGCAGGCCTCGAGCCGGTCCACGTACCAGTTGCGCAGGCGCGCAAATCCGCGCTCGAACCCGTGCTGAAAACGGCCGAAAAATCCAGCCGGCACCTCGTTTTCATCGAAGGCGTGGTGCGGTTGGTCGCGCAGGAAATACTGCACCATCGTCGGCACCAGGGTGCGCGAGAGCACGTAGGAAGCGAGCATGGCGAAAACGACTGCCTCCGCCAGCGGCATGAAGAGGTAGCCCGCCACCCCCGAAAGGAAAAACATCGGCACGAACACGATGCAGATGCACAGGGTCGAGACCAGGGCCGGCAAGGCAATCTGCTGCGCGCCATCGAGTATGGCAGTGGTGATGTCCTTCCCCATTTCCAGGTTGCGATCGATATTCTCGATCTCCACCGTGGCGTCGTCGACCAGGATACCGACGGCCAGCGCCAGGCCACCCAGGGTCATAATGTTAATCGTCTCGCCGAGCGCGCTCAACACGCAGATGGCGCAGAGGATCGAGAGCGGAATCGAGATGCAAATCACGACCGTGTGCCGCCATTTGCCCAGGAAGAGCAGGATCATCAAGGCCGTCAGACAGGCGGCAATGACGGCTTCCTTGAGCACGCCCTGGACAGAGGCGCGCACGAAGATCGATTGGTCGAAGAGCGGCTTGATCGTGAGATCCGGCGGCAGCGTCGTCAGGAGCTGCGGCAGAGCATCCCGCACGCCCTGGACGATCGCCAGCGTGGAGGCACTGCCGGTCTTGTAAACCGAGAGCAGAGTGCCGCGCTGGCCGTCCTGATGGACGATGTTCGTTTGCACCTGGAAACCCGCGCGCACGCTGGCCACGTCCCGAATATAAATCATCGCGCCGTTGACCGACTTGATCGGCAGATTGGCGATCTCGGAAATCTTCTGCGGGCTCGCGTTCATCTCGACGTCGCTCTCGAGCGAACCGATCTTGGCGCTGCCGGAAGGCAGGATGAGGTTCTGCACGCTGATGGCGTTGACGACGTCGGTCGGCGAAAGGCCGCGGGCGCTGAGCTTGTTCGGGTCGATATCGACCATCATCTGCGGCATCTTTCCGCCGAACGGATAAGGAATGGCGAGGCCGGGAATCGTGGACAGCGCCGTGCGCACGAAGTTGAGCGCGTAATCGTTGAGTTCCTGTTCGGCCAGCGTCTTGCTGCTCATGCCCAACTGCAGGATGGGCACGCTGGAGGCGTTGTACGTAATGATCAGCGGCGGCGTGGTGCCCGCGGGCAGCGACTTGAGCAAGGTCTGTGAGATGGCCGTGACCTGCGCCAGGGCCATCTCGATCTTCGCCTTCGGCTGAAAAAAGATTTTGACGACGGCAATGCCGTTGAGCGTCTGGCTTTCGGTGTGTTCGATGTCGTTGACCGTGGTGGTCAGAACGCGCTCGAAAGGCGTCGTGATGCGGCCTTCGAAGTCAGAGGAGGCCAGGCCCGTGTACTGCCACACCACGGACACGATCGGGATATTGATGTTCGGGAAGATGTCGACCGGCGTGTGCAGGATGACCAGCGGGCTGGCGATCAGCAGCAGCAGCGCGGCCACGACAAAGGTGTACGGCCGGCGGAGGGCAAGTTGAACGATCCACATAATTTGCGAGGGCCGAAGGACTAAACACCTGGGCGTCCGCCGCGGTGTCGAGCTGCCGGGCTGGCCCGTGGAGACGATTCTAACGGCGGATGATTCCTCCTCGCCAATACATCTTTGCCCTTCGATTGATAACGCGCGGTTATCAATCAGCCGTGCGCGCGTCAGTCGTTCTTTGGCCCTTCCGCAGGGGCGGTTCCTTTCAGGATTTCGATGAACTGCAGCACGTGCGGCGCGTTGTCGCGCTTGCGCCAGGCGGCAATGGTCAGGACCTCTGGACCATCCGCCGGCAAGGGGCGGTAACACAGGCCGGGACGCGTGATCTCCTGCGAAGAAGCGGTGGTGGGGCTGAAGCCAAAGCCGCACGAGACGAGCCACAGCCGGGTGATCAAATCGGAGGCCTCCTGGGTGACGACCGGATGCACCTTGGCGCGTTCGCAGCAGGAAAAGAACGGCTCGAAATAGCTTTCGCGCGGATCGGACGTGCCGATCATCGGCTGCCGGTCCAAGTCGCGCCACCGGACCGGGCCGCTCCCCGCCAGCGCGCCGGACGAGGGCACGGCGACGATCATCGGCTGGCGGGCGACTTCTTCGCTGGCGAGTTCTTCCGGGGCAAAGCCGGAGCCGATCGCGCCCTGGCCAATGGTCAGGCTGGTGCCGGCCGCTCCGCCACGCCGCCTGGGTTCGGTTTGGCGGGAGACGCGCAAGAGCCCCACGTCGATGTCTCGGCGCAGGAGCATCTGGATCTGACGGTGGGTCGGCGCCGCGCTCAAGCTGAGGTTCACGCGCGGAAAGCGGTCGCGGAAAATGCTGAGTCTGCCGCCGAGTTCCGCGGTGGCGACGTTCGGCAGGAAAGCCACGCGCAAGGTGCCGATGACGCCGTGCTCGGCCTCGAGCGCGTGTTTGCCGGCGGTCTCGACCCGGGCCAGAATTTCGCGGGCTTCCTCGTAGAAGGTGGTCCCGGCATGAGTCAGCTCGACGCTGCGGGTGGTGCGCCGCAGAAGCTGGGCTTTGAGTTCGCGTTCCAGGTTGCGGACCTGGATGCTCAAGGCCGGTTGCGCGATGAAGAGCCGCCGCGCCGCCCGGGCGAAGCTCAGTTCCTCCGCCACCGCGCAGAAGTAACGTAGCTGCCGTAGTTCCACGAGAAGGGAGTTTAGAGCGTCCTAGGTAATACTGTAGCCGCCGTGTAGCGGCATCCAAAACAAAGGTAGGGGCGGGCTCTCCGAGCCGTCCCATTTGTTGCTGGATGCGCTGTGGTCGCGGCAGGCTCTCCAGACAGCTTGGGACGGCTCGGAGAGCCCGCCCCTACCTT
>CAXUFU010000056.1:0-10371 GCA_964250275.1 uncultured Chthoniobacterales bacterium
CCCGCCCTACAACTCGGAAAACGCCTAAACAAAGGGCAAGTGGCTACAGTTTTTTTACTCGGCTCTAGACGTTGGCTGTGCAGCTAATTGCAACGATTGCGATTGACGCCTTAGTTCTGTCTTGAAGTGACTGTCTCTTAAGGAGGCAATCTGGTAAATCAGTCCACGAAGCCGAATGTTGCCGCACCCAGACTGCGCGGGCATGGGAACATTATAAGGTTCGTGTCTGTTCGGGTATGCCCGTAAGTCTCGGGGCATAGAGCACTGGCTGCGGAAGCTATTCTTCGCCGTCAAAGTAACTGGCTTCCTCGCCGCGGATGATCACGCGCCCTTTCGCGCCGACGACACTCCACTTCTTGCTGTCGGGATAATAGCAGGATTCCCCGGACGGATTGTCGGCCACAACGTAATAGACGAAATCTTCCTGGCCGCCGTTGGCGATACTGTGCGCTTCGCCCGGCTGAAACAGGAACGCATCGCCCGCCTGAACTTGCGTCGTGCCGCTTTCGTCGCGGACATCGCCACGCCCTGAGACAACCACGTACATTTCCCATTGGCTTGAATGGAGATGGTACGGGCAGAGCGCCGCTCCGGGCGGGATGCGCACCAGGGCGATGTCAAACGGGTGCCGCTTGGGCAGGTCAAGCGATTCCGGGTCGCGTCCCAGGGCCTCGGAGATGTTTTTGCGGATGCTGAGGAACTTCCCCTTTGGAGACTTCCGCTCGACCCCACTGACGTTTTCTACGTTGACCTTTTGCATGGGAGTGAAGATGGAAACCGGGGCAGATTATGCAAGCGGGGACGGATGTTGCTGGAAACTTGGAAGGGTAGGCCTCCGCTCCCACTACCCTTCAGCGCCGCCGCTTGACACGGCGGTTACGGTGGATTACCAAACTCCCCTGCCAAATGGCCGCCTAGCTTGCCGGCCAATCTTTTTTCCCGCTGCACCCATGCCAACTTCCGAAGTCATCCTCACCGAAAACATCCGCGGCCTGGGCGCCGAGGCGGACATCGTCAAGGTCAAGCGTGGGTTTGCCCGCAACTTTCTGCTCCCGACCGGCAAAGCTTACGAGGTGACGCCCGTCACTTTGCGCCGCATCAACCAGCTCAAGGCCAAACGTGCCGAGCGCGAGGCCCAGGAGCGTAACGAGGCGGACGAACTCGCGCGCAAGATCAACAAGCTCACGCTCCACCTGACACTTGAGACCGGCACCACGGGCAAAGCGTTCGGCTCGATCACGGTCAAGGACATCGAAGACGCCCTGAAGAAGGAGCTGCCCAACGCCGCCATCGAGCGGCACGCCATTCAGCTCGAGCGGCCGATCAAAGAGACTGGCCAGCACGAGATCCCGATCAAGGTGCACAGCGAAGTGACCGCGACGCTCAAGGTCATGATCAAATCCTCCAGCGAAGTCGCCGCGGCGGCAGCGGCGCCGGCCGCACCGGAAGACAAAAAAGCTGCTCCGAAGGCGGCCGCGAAAAAGAAGGCCTAAGCGACGATGCCGAGCTCGCTGGAAACCGGCCCCTCGCGGGCTGGTTCACCGGCGAACGGTTATTCACCGCTTACTCAAAATAGCGGGGGCGTTTCCTCGTCGGCCGGAACCGGAAATTCACCGGTTGTCCCCAGAGCGCTCCCCAATAGCCTGGACGCCGAGCAAGGCCTGCTCGGCTCGATGCTGATTTCGCCGCAGGAAGTCATCGGCGATTCCGTCCAGCAGATCACCGCCAGGTATTTTTACCTGCCGGCGCACGGCACGATCTATGAGATCCTGGTCGAGCTCTGGAACGAGCAAAAAGCGATCGATTTCATCACGCTGACGCAGGTTCTGCGCGATCGTAAACTCCTGGACGCCATCGGCGGCCCGGCGGTGGTGACGCACCTTTTCACGTTCACGCCGACCGCGGCCAACGCGAGCTACTACCTGGAGATCCTGCGGGAAAAGTACATCCTGCGCGAGATCATCAGCGCGTGCACGCTGTGCGCCAGCCGCGCCTATGAAGACCAGGGCGAGGTCAACATCCTCCTCGACGATGTCGAGCGGCGCGTACTGGCGATCAATGAAAATCGCTTCAAGGACCAGATCGTCCCGATGAAGGACCTGGTCATGGATGCGATCGAGACGATCGAGACGCTCTACGAACGCCGGGGCGCGCTGACGGGATTGCCGACGGGGTTCAAGGATCTGGACCGGCTGACCAGCGGCTTGCACCCGGCGGAGATGATCGTGGTGGCGGCGCGTCCCAGCATGGGCAAGACCGCATTGGCCATGAATATCGCCGAGCACGTGGCGCTCGTGGCCAAACATCCCGTGGCGGTTTTTAGCCTGGAAATGAGCAACCAGCAGCTCGTCCAGCGCCTGCTCTGCTCCCGGGCGCGGGTAAACTTGCAAAAGCTGCGCGACGGTTTCCTGAGCGAGCGCGATTTCCCGAATCTGACCCAGGCCGCCAGCAAGCTCTCTGAAAGCCAGATGTACATCGACGATACCGCCGGCTTGAGCATTCTCGAGTTGCGGGCGAAGGCCCGGCGGCTCAAGCAGATGTACAACATCCAGTTGATCGTCATCGATTACTTGCAGCTTTTGCGTTCCACGAGCCGGCGGGCGCAGGATAACCGGCAACTGGAAATCGCGGAGATCAGCGCGGGTATCAAGGGCCTGGCCAAGGAACTGAACTTGCCGATCATCGTGCTGGCACAGCTCAACCGGCAACCGGAAGCGCGCTCCGGCGGCAAGCCGCGCCTGAGCGATTTGCGCGAGTCCGGCAGCATCGAGCAGGACGCCGATCTGGTGGCGTTGCTGGTGCGCTCAGAAGTTTACGAAGACGACGAAGAAGCGCGCGCCGAAAAGGCGGGCGAAGCGGAGTTGATCATCGCCAAGCAGCGCAATGGCCCCGTTGGCGAGGTGCGTCTGACGTTTCTTAAGGAGTTTACGCGCTTTGAAGATCGCGCCCAGAACGCGCGGCAGGAGTAAGGCCTATGTCGCCGCCGGCTCCGGCTTGACGTGCCGCACGTCCTGCGCGGCTTTCACGTAGATCGCGTCTTCGGCGATGTTCGTCGCGTGATCGCCGATTCGTTCGATGTTCCGGGCGATGAAAATCAAGTCCAGATAGCTCTGGATGTTCGCCGGCTGTTTTTGCGCCAGTTCGGTCAACTGCTGGTTGATCTCGAGGTTCGTCTGGTCCAGTTGCCGGTCGCGCGGCTTGATCGAGGCCGCCAACTCCAGGTCGCCATCGGTGAAAGCGCGCAAGCTGTCTTTGAGCATGCCGGTCACGTCGCTAGTCATGCGTTCGATCAGATGGGATTCGACTAGCTGCGGCTGCTGGTTGAGCCGCCGGGCCCGGCGCGCGATGCCCGTGGCTTGATCGGCGATGCGCTCGAGATTGGCGCTGAGTTTCATCGCGGCGATGATCGACCGTAAGTCGATCGCGACCGGCTGGAAACGCAACAGCAACTCGATGCCGTCCTTGTCCACCTGCTTCTCCAGGACATCGATCTCTTCGTCGTCGGCGATGACCAGATTGCAGAGTTCCTCGTCGCGTTCGAAGAGGCCGCGAAACGCCCGCTCGAGATTGCGCTCGGTGAGGCTGGCCATCATCAACACATTGTTGCGCAGGCCGCCCAAGGCTTCGTCGAACGATCCGAGGATGTGCATAGATGGAAGCGCAGGAAATTCGCTCAAATTCTGTGTGGTGCCGTTCATCGTCAGCGTCAACGGGCAACTTTTCCGCCTGCCGTGACAAAAACGTCACAACATGGCCGACAGACAGCCTAGCCGGACTAAGCCATTCTCGATTACTATTTCGTAAGCCCCGTCGTACCCGTTGTATAGCGTGCAGAACATGAAACTGAAATCCCTTCTCACCACCGCCGCCGCCTTTGCCCTGGCCGGCTTCGCCGCCGCCCGCGCCCAGACCCAGCTCACTGGAGCTGGTTCGACCTTTATCAATCCCGTCATGACCAAGTGGGCCGCCGAGTACCACAAGGTCGATCCCAGCGTGCAGATCAACTATCAGTCGATCGGTTCCGGGGCCGGGATCAAACAGATCAGCGAAGGCACGGTGGACTTCGGCGCCACGGATGGGCCGATGAGCGATGAAGCGATCGCCAAGCTCCCCGGCAAGATTCTCCACATCCCGACGGTTGCCGGCGGCGTGGTGTTGACGTACAACCTGCCCGGAGTCAACGGCTTGAAGCTCGATGGCCCGACCATCGCCAACATTTACCTGGGCAAAGTGACGAAGTGGAACGATGCCTCCATCGCCAAGCAAAACACCGGCCTGAAATTGCCCAACACAGATATCGCCGTCGTGCATCGGGCGGACGGATCCGGTACGACGTACATCTTCACTGACTTCCTGAGCACGGTGGACAGCGATTGGAAATCCAAGGTGGGCAAGAACACCGCGGTGAGCTGGCCGGTGGGCATCGGCGCCAAGGGCACGGACGGCGTCTCAGGCCAAGTCAAGCAAGTACCGGGCGCCATCGGCTACGTGGAATTGATCTACGCGCTGCAGAACAAGCTCCTCTATGCCGACGTCAAGAATGCGGACGGCGATTACGTCAAGCCCTCGCTGGAAAGCGTGACAGCGGCCCTCGCCACGGCGACAATCCCGGACGATTTCCGCTTCTCGTTCGTTAACGCGCCGGGGAAAATGTCCTACCCCATTTCAGGCGTGACCTGGTTGCTCGTCTACCAGCAGCAAAAATCCGCCGACAAAGGCCAGAAGCTGGTGAGCTTCCTCAAATGGGTGCTCAACGACGGCGAAAAGATGGCGACCGACCTCGACTATGCTTCGCTGCCGGAAAATGTTCGTGAACGCGTGCTGAAGGCGGTCGACACGATCAAACCGTAGTTTGCCCATGCTTTCGGCCCGTTGTGCGATGCGCCCTTTTCAGACGTGCATCGAAGGTCCATGCTGGCTGGGCCGAGTTTGCCATGAACACCCAGCCCCATCTAAATCACCGCGCAGGCAAACGGCATCTGCTTTCGGCTGTAGCGGCGGTCTGTGACCGTCGGCGGCTGTGTGCTATCGTGGCGGGTTTTCGACGGCCATAGGCCGTCGCTACAGCCCGGGAGGATCATTTTACGCCATGAGCCGATCTGCCCGTGAAATGAGCCCGGTCTCCCGGTCAGGGGACCGGCTGTTTCAGACCCTGTGTCTGGTCATGGTCTGCGTGGTGCTCCTGTTGGTGGTATTGGTCGGCTGGACCTTGTGGCATGGCGCCAGCGGTGTGTTCAACAAGTTCGGCTTCAAGTTCCTGACCGTCAGCGAATGGGATCCGGTGAGCGGTGTCTTTGGCGTGTTGCCGTTCATTTACGGCACGTTGGTTTCATCGCTCCTGGCCTTGCTGATCGCTACCCCGCTGGCGGTGGCGACGGCGGTTTACCTGACGGAACTGGCGCCGCATTGGCTGCGCCAGCCGTTGACATCCCTGGTGGAAATGCTGGCGGCGGTCCCCAGCGTCATCTTCGGCCTATGGGGCATCTTTGTGATGATCCCGTGGCTGGAGGCGGATGTCGTCCCGTACCTGGAAAAGTTTCTGGGGTGGACGCCGTTTTTTCGGCCGCCGTTCTATGGCCCGAGCATGCTCGCGGCCTCGCTGATTATCGCGGTGATGATTCTGCCCATCATCACCTCGGTCTCGCGGGAAATCCTGCGCAGCGTGCCGGACTTGCAGCGGGAGGCGGCTTACGGCCTGGGTGCCACGCGTTGGGAAGTCACGCGGATCGCTGTCCTGAGCTACGCCAAGAGCGGCATTTTCGGCGCCATGATCCTGGGCCTGGGCCGCGCCCTGGGCGAGACCATGGCCGTGACCATGTTGATCGGCAACACGCCGAAGATCTCCCTCTCGCTGCTCTCGCCCGCGCACACGCTTGCGAGCGTCATCGCCAACGAATTTACCGAGGCCACCACCGACGATTACTTGCACGCCCTGTTTGCCGCCGGCTTGGTGCTGCTGGGCGTGACGGTCGTCGTGAACCTGTTCGCGCAACTGTTGCTCAAGACCTTTGCCGGCTCCAGCGGCGGGCCCGTGCGGGGTTGACCGTCTGCCGTTCCGTTCCCCCAGCGCATGCCCGCCACCGCTTCAGACCCGCTCCCGCTCCCGGCCGAAGCGCCGACGCCGGCGATGATCAGCCGCATGCGCGGGAGCGTCCGCGCGCATCACTGGCGCAAGGTCAAGAGTTCGCTGACGTCGGTGATCTGTTTCTTGTGCAATCTTGTGGTCATCACCCCTTTGGCGCTGGTGTTCGGATATCTGGTCGTCAAAGGGGCGGGTTCGCTCAACGTCGCGTTTTTCACGCAGTTGCCGGTCCCGGTTGGGGAGGTCGGCGGCGGTATCGCCAATGCCATCGCCGGCACGCTGATCCTGGTGGGGATCGCCGCGGTCGTGGGCGTCCCGGTCGGGGTCCTGGGAGCGATTTACCTGGCGGAGTTTAGCGGTCCGCGTTTCGCGGCCTGGGTCCGGTTTGCGGCGGATATCCTCAATGGCGTGCCGTCGATCGTTTGGGGCATCGTGGCCTACGCGCTGCTGGTGCTGCCGCATGGGTCACCTTTCTCGCTGGGCCATTTCTCGGCTTATGCCGGGGGTGTGGCGCTGGGGTTGATCATGATTCCGCTCGTCCTGCGCACGACGGAGGAAGTGCTCTTGCTGGTTCCGGACGGCTACCGGGAAGCGGCGCTCGCGCTCGGCATCGCCCGCTGGCGGATCATCCTCCAGATCATCTGCAAGACGGCCTTCAAGGGCATTCTGACCGGCGTCCTGCTCGCGGTGGCGCGGGTCGCCGGGGAGACCGCTCCGCTGCTTTTTACCGCGCTGGGCAACCAGTACTGGACCAAGAGCCTCAAGGAACCAATTTCGGCGCTGCCGCTGCAGATTTTCAACTATGCCATCTCGCCGTACGATGACCTGCACCGGCAAGCCTGGGCGGCCGCGCTCGTGCTGCTGGTGCTCGTGCTCGGGCTCAACCTGGGATTGCGCTTCCTCACACGCGACCGGATTGTTAAGCTCGCCGTGACCGCCCAAGCCCCTTTGCCCGTAGCGTCCGCGGCGCCGCCGAGCGCATCTTGAACACTGCCATGAGTTCCCAGACCACCATTACTCGCCCGCCCGCCGGTTCGTCGGCGCCCCCGGGCGCGGGGCCGGGCCCGGCGGGCTTGGCCCCGGTGGGCCCCCGGGGCCGTTGCAATTCGACGCCCGGGACGTTTCCATTTTTTACGGCGCGAAACAAGCCGTGCAGGATGTCAACCTCCAGATCCCAGCCAAATCGGTGACGGCAATCATCGGGCCAAGCGGCTGCGGCAAGTCGACTTTTCTGCGGTGCTTGAACCGGATGCACGAACTGGTCCCGCACGCGCGCATGACGGGCAGCATCCTGCTGAACGGCGAAGACCTGTATGGGCCGCAGATCGACGCCACGGTGGTCCGCCGGCGGGTCGGCATGGTTTTCCAAAAATCCAATCCTTTCCCGACGATGTCGATCGCGGATAACGTCACCGTCGGTTTGCGGCTCAACGGCGTGCGCGACCGCGCTTTTTTGCGCGAGCGCATGGAGAAAGCGTTGCGCATGGCGGCGCTTTGGGACGAGGTCAAGAACGATCTGGGCCGGCCGGGCATCAGCCTTTCCGGCGGCCAGCAACAGCGCCTGTGCATTGCCCGCGCGGTGGCGGTGCAGCCGGAGGTGTTGTTGATGGATGAACCGGCTTCCG
Organism: uncultured Chthoniobacterales bacterium; assembly: GCA_964250275.1. Taxonomy (GTDB): domain Bacteria; phylum Verrucomicrobiota; class Verrucomicrobiia; order Chthoniobacterales; family SZAS-18; genus CAXUFU01. Next base: position 7,708 of record CAXUFU010000056.1, read on the forward strand.
CGCTGGATCCCATTGCAACATCGAAGGTGGAGGTCTTGATCGACGAGCTCAAGAAGGACTACACGATCGTCATCGTCACACACAACATGCAGCAGGCGACGCGCGTGGCGGACCAGACCGCGTTTTTTTACCTCGGCAAATTGATCGAATTTGCGCCGACGCGGGAGTTATTTAATAACCCGCGCGAGAAACAGACCGAGGCGTATATTACCGGGCGGTTTGGGTAAGGGGTTACAGTTTGGGCGAGCGCTACTTCGTGGCCTGCTCACTGAGGAACCGGCTCCGCGTCACGGCGGAGGAGTGGCGAGCGCGTGCGCCGTGGCAGCCTGGATGATCTGGTCGGGAGAACCGGCATACGCCATGACGGCGAATTGCGCTTTTCGCTCCTCTTCTCCATACGTGGCAATTGCCCCGGGCCGAACCCAAAGGCGTACCCCGTTCGGGGTCGGCAACTCACGCCAGGGTTGGCCGGCGGCATGTTCTTGCAAAAGTTCTTTCAGTGTCTCCTCGGAAAATGCGGTCGCGCCTTTCAGGCTAAAGAACCCCTCGGAAGTGGATCGCCCCTGCTCGAAGGTCACAACTACGCGATAGCCCTGGTACTCGTAAATCCTCGTCTGCTTGTCTTGTTGAGAGTTCGCCGTGTGGCTTATCGGCTGGCCGTAGCGAGCGGCTGCCTCTGCTTCGGTGTCGCCGAGCAAAGCCCAACTGGAAGAAAGGCCACTCCAGGAGACGAGCAAAAATAAGCCCAGCCGCTTCATGTTTACTTAGGTGATTGCCGTCAGCAAACGTGCGGTTAACTCGGCGATCGGCACGCGCTCCTGCTGCATGGAGTCGCGGTGGCGCAAGGTGACCGTGTCTTTGAGTTCATCGCCGCGTTCACCCAAGGTCTCGAAGTCGACCGTAACCCCAAATGGGGTTCCCGCCTCGTCCTGCCGCCGGTAACGCCGGCCGATGGCGCCGGTCTCATCGTAAAAGACGTTCATGTGCGGCTTGAGCCGGGCGGTGATTTCGCGGGCCTTTGCCACCAGTTCCGCGTTGTTCTTTAGCAGCGGGAAAATGCCGCACTTGATCGGCGCCATCCGCGGATGGAAACGCAAAACGATCCGCGTTTCACTTTTGCCTTTCTCGTCGGTCACCGTCTCCTCGGCGTAAGCTTCGCAGAGCAACGCGAGCACCGTACGGTCGACGCCGGCGCTCGGCTCGACCACGTGCGGCAGGAAATGCTCCTTGGTTTCCTCATCGAAATACTCGAGCGACTTGCCGCTGTGTTCCTGGTGCTGGCGCAAGTCGTAGTCCGTCCGGTAGGCGACGCCCTCCAGCTCCTGCACGCCAAAGGGGAACTCGTACTCGATGTCGTACGTACCTTTCGAGTAATGCGCGCGCTCGCCCTCGGGAACGGTGAGCACGTGCAGATGCTCGCGCGCGATACCGATATCGGCGTAGAAAGTCAGCCGCTCCTGCAGCCAATAGTCGAGCAGCTCCAGGCCTTGTTCGGGCCGGCAGAAATATTCCAGCTCCATCTGCTCGAACTCGCGGGAGCGAAAGATGTAGTTGCGCGGGTTGATCTCGTTGCGAAAAGCCTTGCCGATCTGCGCGATGCCAAAGGGCAGTTTCTTGCGCGCGACATCGAGCACGTTCTTGAACTGGACGAAGATGGCCTGGGCGGTTTCCGGGCGCAGGTAGGCGACGGAAGTCTCGTCCTCCGTCGCGCCGACGTGCGTTTTGAACATCAGGTTGAACGCGCGGGGTTCCGTTAAGAGGCTGCCGTTCTCCGGGTTGAACTGGCGCGAATCCTGGACCTGCGCCGGAGTCTCGCCCAGTAACTCGAAGGTGAGGGCAGATTCAGGTGCGCCTTGCTGGTAGAACTGCCTGGCCAGCTTGCGCGCGCGCTCGATGTTGTCCCCTTTTTTCAGCAGGACGGCAAAAGGCTTCGCCATTTTCCAGCCCGTCTCGATCGACTCCGCTCCGTCGTAACGATAGGCGGTGCCGCTTTGCGGCTCGATTTGATCCGCGCGAAAGCGTTTTTTGGTCAGCAGGCAATCCACCATGGGATCGCTGAAGGTCGCTTCATGGCCGCTGGCCTGCCAGACGCGGCGGTTCATCAGGATGGATCCGTCCAGGCCGACGACATCGTCGCGTTCGCGCGTCAGGCGGCGCCACCAGAAGTCCTTCAAGTTGCGTTTGAGCTCGACGCCGAGCGGGCCGTAATCCCAGCAGCCGTTGAGCCCGCCGTAGATTTCACTGGATTGGAAAATGAAACCGCGCCGTTTGCACAGGCTGACGATTTTCTCCATGCGTTCGGCGTTGGTCTTGGGCTGGGACATAAGCTTGGGGCCGCGGCGGCGCGAAGAGAGGTTAGTCGCACCCGCCAGAAGCGGCAACGGGCGCATCCAAAAAAAAGGTAGGGAAGGGTCTCCGACCCGGTCCCTGACTGTCTGGTCAGTGTTCAAGGCCAAGGACCGTGCCGAGCGAACGGAGCGTTCCCGGGCAGTAAGGGACCGGCTCTGGAGAGCCATCCCTACCCACCGAATGGCGCTAAGATAAGCGCCCGCCCTACAAACCCCTTGGCCACCGATCGCGCCAAGCGAACGGAGCGTTCCCCAGACAGCATGGGACCGGGTCGGAGACCCATCCCCACCTCTTTTTGAAGACTTATCGGCGGCG
>CAXUFU010000057.1:0-10342 GCA_964250275.1 uncultured Chthoniobacterales bacterium
CGCCTGCGCGGCGGACCGCGTGGCGACGCGGCGGCTGGCCACTTCGCATGCCTTTCATTCCGCCATGCTGGACGCGGTGGTGCCGCCGTTTACCGCGCTCTTTGAGCAGATCGCGCTGCGACCGCCGCAAATCCCCTTCGTCTCCAATCTCACCGGCGCGTGGATCACCGACGCGCAGGCGACCGATCCCAAGTATTGGGCGGGTCATCTGCGGCACGCCGTCCGGTTCGCGGCGGGCGTCGGCGAACTGTTGCGCGAGCAACCCGCAAGCATCCTGCTGGAAGTGGGCCCGGGCTCGACGCTCGCGCCGTTGGCGCGGCAGCATCCGTCGGCCAAGCAGGCCGGTGCTATTTTGTCCTCGTTGCAAGACGGGCGCGACGCCGAGACGATCTTGCAAACGCTGGGCCGCTTGTGGCTCGCGGGCGTGGCAGTGGATTGGGCGGCCTTCCAGGCGGGCGCCAACGGCCAGCGCGTTGCCTTACCGACGTATCCGTTCGAACGCCAGCGCTATTGGATCGAGCCGGCGCTTACGGCACAAAGTTCAGCGCCCGCTGGCGGGCAAACTGCTACGGCAGATATCCCTATGGCCGCTCCAAATTTCGTTCCGCCGGTCGCGCTTGCGCCGCCCACGCGCCAGCCGCTGCTTATCGCGAAGATCCGGGGCATCCTCAAAAATCTTTCCGGGCAAGACCACGCCGGGTCAGACACCTCCGTCACCTTCCTGGAGCTGGGCTTTGATTCGCTCCTGCTGACGCAGGTCGCCCAAGCTTTCCGCAAAGAGTTCGGCTTGAAGGTGACCTTCCGGCAGCTCCTGGAGGATTTTTCCACGATGGAGACGTTGGCGGCCCATCTCGACGCTCAATTGCCGCCGGAAGTCATGGCTCCTCCAGCGCCGGTTGCAGCGCCCGCTGCCGTGGCGGCCCCGGTTTCAGCCCAAGCGCCCGCCGCGGTTGCCACCCCGCCGATCGTGAGCCCGATTTTGTCGCTTCCACCTCCGCCGCCTCACTCGGCAGCAATGCCGGGTGAGGTTGGCGCTATGGAGCGGGTCATTAACCAGCAGTTGCGCGTCATGGCCGAGCAACTCGCCCTGTTGCGCGGCGCGCCCGGAGCCGGTGCTCTACCCACGCCTGGGTTACAGCCGGCGCCGGCGGTTTCGACACCAATCCTGGTCAGTCCAGGCGAGCCAACTCCCACGGTCTCGCCGGCGGCCACGGCGGTTCCGGCCAAGATCGAAGCCAAGGCGTTCGGCCCTTACAAGCCCATCGACAAGGCGCCTGGCGGCGGCCTGACCGAGCGCCAGCAGCAGCATCTCGACGCCCTGATCGCCCGCTACACCGCGCGCACGCCTAAGTCCAAGCGCCAGACGCAAGAGACGCGCGTCCATTTCGCCGATCCACGCACCGTTTCCGGCTTTCGTCAGCAATGGAAGGAAGCAGTCTACCCGATCGTCGTCGAGCATTCGGCCGGGAGCGGTTTCCGGGACATTGACGGCAACGAGTACGTCGACGTGACGATGGGTTTCGGCACGAATCTGCTCGGCCACTCGCCCGGCTTTATCACCGCGGCGCTCGAGCAGCAGCTCCAGCGCGGCATCGAGGTCGGTCCGCAGTCACCCATCGCGGGGCGAGTCGCGGCGTTGCTGTGCGAGCTGACCGGGTCTGAGCGCGCGGCTTTTACCAACACCGGATCCGAGGCGATCCTGGCCGCCGTGCGGCTGGCGCGCACGGTCACGGGGCGCACGCGCATCGCCACCTGCGGCGGCTTCCACGGCATCAACGATGAAGTGCTCGTGCGCGCGACCGTGGTCGATGGCCAGCGGCGTTCGGTGCCGGTCGCGCCGGGCATCCCGGAGCACATCGTCGAGGATGTGCTGGTGCTCGACTACGGCACGCCAGAGGGTTTGGAGTTGCTGCGCGCGCATGCCCACGAGATCGCGGCGGTCCTGGTCGAACCGGTGCAAAGCCGGCACCCGGATCTGCAGCCGCGCGAGTTCATGCACGCGCTGCGCGAGATCACGGCGCAGGCGGGTTGCGCACTCGTTTTCGACGAGATCATTTCCGGCTTCCGCTGTCATCCGCGCGGGGCGCAAGGCTACTTCGGCGTCGACGCGGATATCGTCACGTACGGCAAGATCATCGGTGGCGGCCTGCCGATCGGCGCCGTCTGCGGCAAGGCGGAATATCTCGACGCGCTCGACGGCGGCATGTGGCAATACGGCGATGGGTCATTCCCGGAAGTCGGCGTGACGTTTTTTGCCGGCACGTACATCCGGCATCCGCTGACCATGGCGGCGTCCTGGGCGGTCCTGAACTACCTCAAGTCGCAGGGCCCCGGCTTGCAGCAGACGCTCAACGAGCGCAACGCGGCGATGGTCCGCGAGCTGAATGATTTCTGCCTGCGCAGCGGGGTGCCGCTGCATCTGGAAAGCTTCAGTTCGCTGTTCTTTCCCCGCTTCGACGACGAGATCAAGTACGGCGGCTTGTTGTTCCTGCACCTGCGGGAAAAAGGGGTGCATCTGTGGGAAGGCCGCCCGTGTTTTCTCTCGACGGCGCACACCGCAGAGGACGTCGCGTTCGTCGTCCGCGTCTTCAAGGAAAGCATCCGCGAATTGCAGCTCGCCGGTTTCCTGCCCGGCGAACCGTTGCCGGAGACCGCAGCCCGACCCACCCTCGTATCCGTCGGTTTGAACGTCTCGAATGGTTCGAACGGTTCCCACCCGTCCAACGGCGCCACATTCGATTGTAGGGCGGGCGCTTCGCCTGCCGGGACCAGCACTGCACCTGCCAACACCAAGCCACTCCAGTTTAGCCTCTACTACTTCGGCAACTACCCTGCCACTTACAGCGCGGACAAATACAAGCTCATCATCGAAGGCGCGAAATTCGCCGATCAACACGGCTTTACCGCCGTCTGGCTGCCGGAGCGGCACTTCCATGCCGTCGGCGGTTTTTCGCCGAACCCTTCCCTGCTGGCCGCGGCGCTCGCGCGCGATACCACCCGGCTGCAACTGCGCGGCGGGAGCGTTGTCCTGCCCCTGCATCATCCGGTGCGTGTGGCGGAGGAGTGGTCGCTGGTCGATAACCTGTCGCACGGCCGTACCGGCATCTCCATCGCCAGCGGCTGGCACCCGAACGACTTTATCTTTGCGCCCGAACGTTTCGACCGCCGGCGCGAAATCCTGCTCGAAGATCTCGCCACCATCCAAAAGCTCTGGCGCGGCGAAGCGCTGACGATGCGTGCCGGCACCGGCACGGATTTTGACGTGCGCCTGTTCCCGCAACCGGTGCAGCCGGCCTTGCCGGTCTGGCTTACTTGCATCCACGAAGATTCCTTCGTCAAAGCCGGCGAGCAGGGTCTCAACGTGCTCGGCTATCTGATGAACCAGACGGTCGACGAAGTGGCCGCCAAAATCGTTAAATACCGCGAGGCCCGAGCCCGCGCTGGACATGACCCGGCAACGGGCCACGTCACGATTTTGGTCCATACTTTTCTTGGCGAAGACGCCGCGGCCGCTCGCGCGCAAGCCAAGCAGCCGTTGTGCGATTATCTGCGCTCCTTCCTCGATAACATCCAAAAGCGCATCGAAAGCCACCAGGGCGGCGAGGTGGAAGTCGAGGAGTCGGACATCGATTATCTGCTGGAGCGTTCGTTCAACGATTACGTGCAAGGCAAAGCGTTGATTGGCTCGCCGGAGTCATGCGTGGCGGTCGTGGACCGGCTGCGCGAGATCGGCGTCGATGAGATCGGTTGCTTCATCGATTTCGGCGTGGATCCGGAGGCGGTGCTGGCCAGTCTGCCCGCGCTCGAAGCGTTGCGCGCGCGCTACGCGGAACCCGCCGGCACCGTGGAATTAACCTCGGAGCCTCGCGTGCTGCCGCTGACCGAAGCGCAGAGCGGTTTGTGGGTCCTGGGGCAGACGGACCGCGACGCCATGCGCGCCTATTACGAGTCGACGACGCTCGCTTGGCGCGGACCGTTGGACGTCGGCGCGTTGCGCCGGGCGGTGCAGGCCGCGGCGGACCGGCACGAGGCCTTGCGCACCACCATCCGCGCCGATGGCGAAGTGCAGATCATCCATCCGCAGCTCGCGGTGGAAGTCCCCATCGTCGATCTCTGCGGCTACGGCGCGGCCGAGCGGGAGTCGCTGCTCACCGAGTGCTTTTATCAACTGGAACACCAGCCGTTTGCTTTCGAGCAGGGCCCCATGTTGCACGCGCAACTGCTCCGGCTGGAGCCGGAGCACCACCTGCTCGTGCTGACCTTCCACCACTTGCTTGGCAACGGACCCTCTTACTGGGTTTACCTCGAGGATCTGCTCGCGCTCTACGCGAGCGAAGCCGCAGGCCAGAAGCCGGCGCTCGAACCCGCCCTGCAACTCTCCGACTACGTGCAATGGCGCGCCGGCCAGGCGGCCGATCTGGCGGAGTCCGAGGCTTTCTGGCTGGCCAGATTCGACGGCACCGTGCCCACATTGGACTTGCCCGCGGACCGTCCGCGCCCGGCTTTGCGGACCCATAAAGGGGCACGTGAAATCCTCGTGGTCGACAAGGAGCTGGTGGCCGCTCTGCGCAAAACCGCGGCCGCCCGGCGTGGCTCGCTTTTCATGCTGCTGCTGGCGGCCTTCGAAGTCTTGCTGCACCGTTTCAGCGGCCAGGATGACGTGGTGGTCGGCGTGCCGTTTGAAGGCGAAGCGCGCTCGCTGCCCGGCGGAGAAAAACTGTTCGCCAACACGACCAACGTGCTGCCCTTGCGCAGCCGGGTGGCGGCGGAGACGAGCTTCGCCACACTGCTCAATGCCACCAAGGATTTCGTCTTCGAAGCCAACGAGCACCAAAACTATTTTTTCGGGCGGCTGATCAAGAAACTCAAGCTGCCGCACGACGCCAGCCGCTCGCCGGTCTTTGCCGCGTTCTTCAACTACGAGAGCGGCAAGTTCCAGCGCGATCTGCCAGGTAATCTGACCGCCGAACTGGTCACCGATGGGTTGGCGCCTTACCGCAGCCCGCGCGATACGGCCATGTTCGAGTTGTACTTGAACGTGGCGGAAAAAGACGGCGCGCTGCATTGCGAGTGCGATTACGGCACCGACCTTTTTGACGGCGCGACAATTGCGCGCTGGCTGGGCCATTATCGTACGCTGCTTGAAGGCATCGTCGCCAACCCGGATGCGTCCATCTGGCAGTTGCCGCTGCTCGGGCCCGCGGAACGCGCGCAAATCGTGCAAGGCTTTAACGCCACGGCCCGGGACTATCCGCGGGACGTTTGTCTGCACGAGTTGATCGAGCAACAGGCCCGGCGCACACCCGACGCGACGGCGCTCATCTTCGCCGAGCAATCGCTGACCTATGCCGAGCTGACTGCCCGGTCCAACCAGCTTGCGAGATATCTGCAAAGGTTGGGCGTGGGCCCGGAGACGCTGGTGGGTATCGCCATGGAACGTTCGCTCGACATGGTGGTCGGTCTGCTCGCCATCCTGAAAGCCGGGGGCGCCTACGTGCCGCTGGACCCGGATTATCCGGCGGAACGGCTGGCGTTCATGCTGGCGGATGCCCGTGTGCCGGTGCTGCTGACCCAGGAACGTATCCTGGCCAAGCTGCCGCCCGTTTCCGCCCGCATCGTTTGCGTGGATGCCGAAAGCGCGGCCATCGCGCGAGAGGACGCTCAGGCGCCTTCGACGCCGGTGACCGCGGACAATCTCGCTTACGTGATCTACACCTCGGGTTCCACCGGCCAGCCGAAGGGCGCGATGAACACGCACCGCGCCATCTGCAATCGGCTGCTTTGGATGCAGGAGACCTACCAATTAAAGGCGGCCGATCGCGTGCTGCAAAAGACCCCTTTCAGTTTCGACGTCTCGGTTTGGGAGTTCTTCTGGCCGCTCCTCGCCGGCGCGGCCCTGGTCGTGGCCAAGCCCGGCGGACAGCAGGACAGCCAGTATCTGGCGCAGCTCATCGCGCAACACGCAGTGACGACGCTGCATTTCGTGCCGCCGATGCTGGCCGTGTTTTTGGATGAACCCGGGCTGAGCGAAAAATGCCGGACGGTGCGGCAGGTGATTTGCAGCGGGGAAGCGCTCCCCTTTGAGCTGCAAGAGCGTTTCTTTCAGGTCTTCCCGGCCAGCGGCCACCAGAAATTGCACAATCTTTACGGCCCGACGGAAGCCGCCGTGGACGTGACGTTCTGGGAATGCCAACGCGGCGGCGCGGATCCGGTGGTGCCGATCGGCCAGCCGATTGCGAACACCCAAATCTATTTGCTGGACCGCCAGGGTGAACCGGTCCCGGTCGGAGTACCGGGTGAGTTGCACATTGGGGGAGTGGCGGTGGGACGCGGGTACCTGGGCCGGCCGGAACTGACGGCCGAGAAGTTTATCCCTGACCCATTTCAGGGCGACCCGGCGGCGCGGCTCTACAAAACCGGCGACCTGGCGCGCTGGCGGCCGGATGGCAACGCGGTCTACCTGGGCCGACTGGATCACCAGGTCAAGGTGCGAGGTTTCCGCATCGAGTTGGGCGAGATCGAAGCGGCGCTCAACGCGCATCCGGAGGTGCGCGAGAGTGTGGTCATCGTGCGCGAAGACACGCCCGGAGAACGGCGGCTGGCCGCTTACATTGTCCAGGGGAATGACGGCGGCGAAGAGCAAATCACCGAGGCCTGGCGTTCCCAGTGGCACGGGATGCACACCCAAGGGATCGCGGCATCGGTGGCGGGCGGCTCCCAGGAAGCGCCCACGGCAGCCTTGTTGCGCGGCATGCAACTGGAGCAGCGCGACGAGCAAATCCGGGAATTTGAAGAGGCGACCCTCACCCGTATCCGGGCAATGCATCCCCGGGAGGTCCTGGAAATCGGCGGCGGCACCGGCAATCGCGCCCTGGTGCTCGCGCCGGAGTGCGAACGCTATGTGGTCACGGATTTCTCTCCGCCCGCGGTGGAATACCTGCGCGCCCATGCGCCCGCCAATTTGACCGCGCTCGAGCGGGACGCAGCGGATTTGCACGGGATCGAAACGGGCGCGTTCGACACCGTGATCATGCACTCGGTCTGCCAGTATTTCCCGAGCGCCGCTTACCTGGGCCGCGTCATTACCGGCATGGTGCGCGCGGCGCGTCCGGGCGGGCGGGTTTACGTCGGAGACGTGCAGAGTTTCGCGCTTTTGGAGGCGCTCCACCTCGGCAAACAGGCGCGGCAGGCCCCGGCGTCGCTCCCGCTGGAGGAATTGTCGGCGCGGGTGCGGCGCAACGTGAGCCGGGAGATGGAGTTGGTGGTCGATCCCGGCTTCTTCCGCGCCTTGCAGGCCGCGCTGCCTACCCTCCGCCGGGTAGAATGTCAGTTGCGCCGCGGCTGTCTGCGCAACGAAGCGACGCAGTACCATTACGACGTCACGCTGCATATCGGCGAACCGGGCAAAGACTTGGTGCCGGCGCGCTGGTGGCATTGGCGGGATGATCGGCTGGACCTGGCGGCGTTGCGCCGCGCACTGGAAGGGTCCCGTCCCGAGGTGCTCGGCGTCGCGCTGGTGCCCAATGCGCGGTTGCAATGGGAGACGGCGGCGCGCGCGCAAATGTCTTGCGCCACGCCGCCAGCCACGGTGGGAGAATTGCGGGAGCGCGTGACCCAGGCCATCGCGGCGCAGCCCGGCATCGAACCGGACGATCTTTGGGCTTTGGCCGGCAGCCTCGGTTATCAGCCGGCGATCAACTGGTCCTCGGCGGCGAACGGCGCCGACGGCAATCTCGACGTCATTTTCCATCGCATCGAAGGCGTGCCGCAGTTCCCCGTCGCCGCCGCTGAGGAAGGCAAGCAGCCGTCCGCGTTCACCAACCAGCCGCGCCCGCCTGTGGCCGCGGGCAGCAGCCACGAGGGCGACGTCGACGCGGTCCTGGCGACCGAAATGCGGTCTTACCTCAAGGCCCGGCTGCCGGAGTACATGGTCCCGGCGGCGTTCGTGCCCTTGCCGGCTTTGCCGCTGACTCCTAATGGAAAAGTGGACCGGCGCGCTTTGCCCAAACCGGATTTCTCCCGTGCGGCGGAGAAGAAGACCGAGGCGAACGTGCCCGTTTCACCGCTGGAGAAATATCTGGCTGGCCTCTGGGGTGAAGTTCTCGGTTTGCCCGGCATCGGCCGCGATGACAATTTCTTTGAGTCCGGCGGCGACTCGCTCACGGGTGTGCGCATGGTGAACCGGTTGCGGGAGAACCTGGGTGAGCATCTTTCCCTGGTCGTCATTTTCGAAGCGCCAACGATCCGGGAATTAGCCGTGCTGCTGGAGGGCCATTACGCGGAGGCACTGAAAGCACGGGGCCTTTTGGAGGAGGCCGGCCGGGAGCGGAAGCCCGCCCACTCCGCGGAAACGCGCCTGACGGAAAGCGACGTGGCGCGCATGCGGCGCATCGTCGGTCACGGGCAGCCGCCGGGCCCGATGGCGCGGGCGGAGAAAAATCCGCCGGCGGTTTTCATCTTGAGCCCGATGCGTTCGGGTTCGACGCTGCTGCGCATCATGCTGGCGGGCCATCCGCGGTTGTTTTCGCCGCCGGAGTTGCAGCTCTTGCAGTTCGATACCCTGGCCGAACGGCGGGACGCCTTCACCGGTTACGAACGCTACTTGCAGGAGGGGACCGTCCGCGCGCTGATGCAGATCCACGGCCTGGACCTGGCCAAGGCCGAGGAAATGATGGCCGGACACGAAACGGGCGGCTGGGACGTGCGCCAGTTTTATCGCGCGATGCAGGGCGCGATCGCCCCGCGCCTGCTGGTGGACAAAACGCCCGATTACGCCATGGATCTCAACGTCCTGCGCCGCGCGGAAGCTTACTTCGACGGCGCGCTTTACATCCACCTCGCGCGCCACCCGCTCGGGATGATCCGTTCCTACGAGCAGGGGCGCTTCCTGCTGGAATCGCCGTACCGCGGGCGGCACGATTTTTCCGCCCGGCAGATGGCGGAACTCACCTGGCTGATCTCGCATCGCAACATCCTCGACTTCCTGCGCGCAGTGCCCGCCGCGCGGCAACGGGTGATCCGTTTTGAGGACACCGTCTCCGCGCCGGAGCCGGCCATGCAGGCGCTCGGGGAGTTCCTCGGCGTCGGCTACGATCCCGGCATGATCCAGCCGTACGCCGACGCCGGCGCGAGGATGACCGACGGCACGCACCAGGATTCCGTGCAGGTCGGCGACTCCAATTTCTACCAGCATGGCGCGCTCAATCCCGCCGCGGCCAACAAATGGAAGGCGGAGTACACGGAAGATTTCCTCTGCCCGGCCACGTGGGAGATCGCGGCGGAGTTCGGCTACGAGAATCCGTTCCGGGCCGCGGCGCCACCGGAGCGGGTGCAACCCAATCATGTGTCCGCAGGGGCCGCAAACGGCCAGGGAGCGCACCCGCCCACGGCGCCGATCGACGAACGCGACGTGGCGCAGTTGCGCCGGATCATCGGCCGTAAGCCCCGGGCGGTGGCCGGGCCGGCGGCGCAGAAGAATCCGCCGGCCGTTTTCATCCTGAGCCCGATGCGTTCGGGTTCCACCCTGGTGCGGGTTATGTTGGCGGGCAATCCGCGGTTGTTCTCGCCGCCGGAGCTGCAACTTCTGCAATTCGACACGCTAGCGCAACGGCGCGATACTTTTACGGGTTACGAGCAGTCCATGCTGGAGAGCACCATCCGCGCGCTGATGCAAATCCACGGCGTCGAGCTGGCGGCGGCGCAGGCCATGATGGCAGAGCGGGAAAACGCGGGCCAGACGGACCGGGAGTTCTATCGCGAGATACAGCAATGGGTCGCCCCGCGTTTGCTCGTCGACAAGACGCCGGAATACGCGCTGGACCTGGAGGTGCTGCGGCGCGCGGAAGCGTTCTTCGATGGCGCGCTGTACGTCCATCTGGCGCGGCATCCCTTGGGGATGATCCGCTCCTATGAGAAAGGTCATTTCCTGCTGGCCTCACCCTACCGCGGGCGGCACGATTTTTCCGCCCGGCAAATGGCCGAGCTGACCTGGCTCATCTCCCACCGCAATATCTTCGATTTCCTGCGCGAGGTGCCGGCCGCGCGGCAGCGGATGGTGCGCTTTGAGGACGGCGTCTCGGCGCCCGAGCCCGCGTTGGTGGCGCGGGGCGAATTTCTCGGGGTCGGCTACGACCCCGGGATGATCGACCCGTACCGGGATGGCCGCGCGAAGATGACCGATGGCGCGCACCAGCTTTCCGGCCAGGTGGGCGACCCGAATTTCTTCCGGCACGGCGCGGTGCAAGCGGAGGTGGCTCGCGCCTGGCAAGCGGAATACAAGGAGGATTTCGTCAGCGCGGCGACCTGGGCGGTCGTCAGGTTGGCCATCTGGGCCGTCGTCAGC
>CAXUFU010000058.1:0-2874 GCA_964250275.1 uncultured Chthoniobacterales bacterium
ATGAAATCACCTCTGGATTCGCTCTCCCGCCGGGAGTTCATTCGCCTCTCCGCCGCCGCGGGCGGCGCCGTCGCGCTCGGAAGCGCCGGTGCTCGCCTGGCCCGCAGTGCTGCCGCACCCGTGACACTGCCCGCTCCCGGGCGCTCCGGTATCCAGCATGTCGTGGTCGTGATGATGGAAAACCGCTCGTTCGACCACTTTTTGGGTTGGTTGCCCGGCGCCAATGGCAGGCAAGACGGCCTGATTTACACCGACAGCCAGGGCGTGGCGCATGCGACCGCGCCGCTCGCGCCCGATTATCAAGGCTGCGGCTTGACCGATCCCAATCATTCCTACGAAGGCGGCCGGGTCGAATACAACGGATCGATTACTTCCACCAACGGCCCGTGCAACGGCTTTCGCTTTGCCGGCGCGAATCCCGACGACAACTTCTCCATCGGCTACTATCAGGCAAAGGACCTGGCCTTTTTCGGACAGGCAGCGCCTCTTTGGAACGTGTGCGACAACTACTTTGCCGGCATCATGGCCGAGACGTATCCCAATCGTTTCCACATGCACGCCGCGCAAACCGATCGCCTGCACAACACCACGACAATTTCGACGTTGCCGACCATCTGGGATAATCTAGCCAGCCACGGTCTCTCCGGCCGTTACTACTACAGCGATATCCCGTTTCTGGCGCTCTGGGGCACCAAATACCTCGGCATCAGCCAGCCGTTCCCGCAGTTCCTGGCGGACGCCGCGGCCGGCGAGCTGCCAACCGTCTCGTACATCGATCCGCGTTTTGAAGACGAAAGCAGCGGGACCAGCGGCGACGACCATGATCACGCGGATATCCGCAACGGCGAAGCCTTCCTCAATCAGGTCTACAATGCCGTGACCAGCAGCCCCAACTGGCCTTCGACCATCCTCATCATCAACTACGACGAATGGGGCGGCTTTTTCGACCATGTCCCGCCGCCCTTGGCGCCGATTCCGCCCGCGACCCAGACTGCCTCGCTGAGCACCTCGACCGACGGCACGGGTTTCCTGCCTCCGAACAGCACGACGCTCGATGGACGGCTCGGCTTCCGGACGGCCAACATGATCGTCTCGCCCTGGTCGCCGCGCGGCGTGGTCAACCACCAGCAATTCGATCACACCTCGATTTTGAACATGATCGCCTGGCGTTGGAACCTGCCGTTCCTGACGGTGCGCGATCAGACGGCTAATAACATCGCGAACACGCTGAACTTTGCCGCACCGAAAAACCTCAGTTACCCGACGTTCGTGGTGCCAACCGGTCCTGACCCGGATGCCACCTACCCTTCGCCCTGTCCGCTCGAGTCCGCGGACGCGGCCGAAGAGTGGGACGAGATCAAGGACCTGGCAGTCAAGTACGGCTTTGCGGTCCCGTGAGAGCCGGCCATTTGCCGCGCAGCGGCCTCGAAAAAAAAGGTAAGGATGGGCCTCCGGCCCGGTCCCTTGCTGTCTGGCCAGCGCGGCCTTTGAAATGGCGCGTGCCTTCCAAGTGGGATGCTTAAAGACAGCAACCTCCGGCCCGTTCCCTTGCTGTCTCTCAACGTCCACTTGCGGGCGCGAACCATCCCGAGTCGCGCTTTGCCAGACAGCAAGGGACCGGGCCGGAGGCCCATCCCTACCTTTTTAGGGACCGCTGCGCGGCAGGGTTGCCTTCGTCGCCATCCCGGCGTTAGATCGGGCGACGATGGCAAAACTCAACGTCGGGATCGTCGGCCTGGGCTGGCCGGGCCAGCGGCATGCCGAAGCCATCCTGGCTAACGCCGACGCCCACCTCTACGCGGCGGCGGACCTGAACGCCGAACGGCGCGAGAAGTTTACGCAGACGTTTCCGGTCGACCGCGTGTTCGAGAACTACCTGGAAATGCTGCTTGATCCGGCCGTCGCGGCCGTGATCGTTGCCCTGCCGAACGCGTTGCATTTTCCGGTCTCGCTGGCGGCGCTGCAAGCCGGCAAGCACGTGCTTTGCGAAAAGCCGCCGGCGCTCAACGCGAGCGAGATGAAGACGATCCGCGTGGAGGCCGCGGCCCGCCGGCTCATCTATTTCTTTGGCCGCCAAATGCGTTTCTCGCCGGAGATCCAGGCGGCCAAAGAGCTGATCGCGGCCGGCCGCTTGGGCACGCCGTATTTCGGCCGGACGGTCTGGGTGCGGGAGCGGGGCACTCCGTTTTTCGGTGTCGGCGGCTGGTTCACGGACAAAGCGCGCGCGGGCGGCGGCGCGTTGATCGATCTTGGTGTGCATGCCATCGATACCGCCTGGTATTTGCTGGGCAATCCCCGGCCGCTGTCTGTTTCCGCGCAGGTATTTCAGAGCTTTCCGGGCGTCATCCAGGCGCCAGTATTCGACGTGGAGGATGGCGCATACGGCATGATCCGTTTCGAGGGCGGCGCGCAGGTGCAATTCGAGGTCAGTTGGGCGGCGAACCTGACCGACGATATCCCGGTAGTGGCGGGTTGGCCCGGGCGCGAGCTCATGAACGCGACGTTATACGGACCCAAGGCAACCATCCGCTTGGAACCGCTGGCGCTGTTCGAAGATCAGGGCGGGCAGGTGGTGAAGGTCGACATCCAACCCAAAGGCGAGGTAAATCAGTTCTCCGCCCAGATGGAGAATTTTGTCAGTGCCATTTTGGGTCGTTCCGCGCCGGTGAACAGCGTCACGCAAGCGGTGTACCTGATGGAAATACTGGATGCGATCTATCGTTCCAGCGACTTAGGGCGGGAGGTGCTGCTGGCGCCGGTGGAGTCTTTGTAAACCAGGTAGGGCGGGCTCTCCGAGCCGTTCCAAGCTGTCTGGAGCGTTCCCGTTTTTGGCGCGACCCTTGGTGCTGGAGCGTTTGCCAGACAGTATGGGAC
>CAXUFU010000058.1:2884-8033 GCA_964250275.1 uncultured Chthoniobacterales bacterium
CGCCCCCCGGCGCGCGGCGCGCGCGCCCCCCCCGCTCCGGGGCGCCCCCCCCCCCCCCCCCCGCCCCTACCTTGTTTTTGGAAGAAAGCTGTTGCCCCCTCTCCAACAAAATTCACCGCCCTGCCGTTACCGCGCGGCGGAGGTAAAAAAACACCCGGCCCGGGCTCTTCCACAACTCCCCGCGGAACTTGCGCCAGAGCACCACGAACGCGCCGCCGCGCCGGCGCCAACGGCCGCGCCGTTGCAGGCTGGCGGTCTGCTTGTTCCGGTTCCAATGGAAATCCCGCGGCTGAGCCGCCGGCTTGGGCGGCGCCTCGAACATCAGGACGTACGCGTATCGCGCCGTGCTCGTCTGGTTGGGGCCCGCATAATGCAGCGTCCGGCCATGATGAATGGCCGCCCCACCCGCCGGCAGCGGACAGGCCACGGCCTCAGCCGCGTTGAACTCGCCGGAGCATTCCAGCGCATGCACCCGCGGATCATCTCCCGGCGAACGATGATCCAAGACACCCACGCGGTGCGTGCCCGGCACATACTGCATGCAACCGTTCTCCACGGTCGCCTCTTGCAGCGGCATCCAGATGCTCACCTGCTCGTAATCGAAACCCGCTTCGCGGAACGCCTCGTCCTGGTGCCAGGGCGTGGCCGCACCCTGGCCGGCCGGCTTCAAAATCGCGTGTTCGGAGACCTGGATGGCGTTCGGGCCCAAAAGCCGGCGTGCCACGGTCAGAGCGTTGGCCCGGAATTGGGTCCGCAACAGTTCCGGGGCGAAGTTGGCCGGCTTGATGATCTGCGAGAGTTTTGGCGCGGCGTCGTCTTCGTCGTGCGTCACCATGTCAAACTGGGCGCCTTCTTTGCGGCCGGCGCGCTGGGCGAAGAGGCGCTCAAAAGTCTCCCGCAAGGCGGCGACTTCTTCCGGCGGCGAGATCTGCGGCAGCGTGAGAAAGCCCCGTTGGTGAAAGGCCGCGATCTGGCCGGCCGACAGCATCTGATCCGTCTTGGCTGCCGAATCGACAGCCGCCGGTTCATCGCTCACTTCCGCAACCGTACCACGAAGGGCTACCATCATAAGCAAAATGGTTACAGCGTACCCGCTGAAAACGCCCGTTTTTACTCTACTTCGCTTAACAGTGCAACCTTAACTCGCTCAAACTCTTGGTGCAGTTTCTTAAGTTGCAGCCCGGTCTCGGTCATGCGCCCGGCCCGGCCCATTTGCTCGATCTCCGCGCAGAGATGGTGCAGGGCATCAGCGCCGAAGTTCGCGCTCGCGCCCTTGATGCTATGGACCGCGCGAACGAAATCCTGTTGGTGGCCGATCGTGAGCGCGGCATCCATGTCCGCCAGGCGGGACGGTGTGTCCGCCAGGAAGAGGTCGATCATCTCCTTGAGGAAACCGTTGTCTCCCTCGGATTGCAGACTCTTGAGCGCCTCGAGGCTGTCCCGGTTAAGCTCCGCGGGTTCGACCGCGGGATGAGCGCCGTTGCGGGCAGGGAGGGTGGCGACCGCCGCAACGGCGGCACGCAATTCGCAGCATTGTTCTAGAGCAGTTTTCAAGCGGATAGCCTTTACTGGTTTGGTGATGTAGTCGTCCATGCCTGCGTCCAGGCACTTCTCGCGATCGCCGGTCATGGCGTTGGCCGTCATGGCGATGATGTAGGGCCTCCGCGGGCCATCGGGCCAGCGGCGGCGAATCTCCCGGGTGGCCTCCAGGCCATCCATCTCCGGCATCTGAATATCCATCAGAATGACCTCGAAAAATTTTGCCTCCAAAGCAGCCAGAGCTTCCAGGCCGTTGTTCGTCGAACGCGCGGTGCAACCGATCTGCTTGAGCAAACCCAGAGCGACGCGCTGATTGACCGGATTATCTTCGACCAGCAGAATATCCAGCTTCGTCAGTTGGCTTCCCCCCGGCGCGGCGCACTCGTCCGAGACGCCGGTAGGCGGATCGAGCGGACGATCCGAGAGCAGAGTGGGTACGCTTTTCTCAACCGGCACGGCGCCGTCCGCGGGCTCCGGCGCAGCTTCCTCCGGCCGAGGCACATCAAGACGGTTGCTGACGGGCGGCTCCGAGCCGTTCGGCTCGTGGCGACCGTTGGACTCGTGCTGGCCGTTAGTTTCGGGTGCGCCGATTTTCCTGAGCTCGGCTCCGCTCAACTTCAGCAGGTGGTCGATGCCGTCGAGTCCGTTCATCCGGGCGAGCACCGCCGCTGATTCGAGGGTGCCGTTCGTGGCCGGGACGAGCTTTGGGATGGCGTCGGGCGCCGCGTTTGGCACGGCCGCCGCCTTGATCGTGAACTCGAAGTTCGAACCCATGCCCGGTTCGCTCTCCAGCCAGATCGCGCCGCCGAGCATTTCGCAAAGCCGATGGCAGATCGCCAATCCCAGGCCGGTGCCCCCGTGCTTGCGGCTGACAGAGGCGTCCACCTGGCTGAAAGGCCGGAACAGGCGGTGCAACTTTTCTTCCGGGATCCCCTCGCCGGTGTCGCGGACCGTGAAATGGAACATCCAGGGGTCGACCGCGCCGGCGTGCCCATGGTTCTCGACGCTTTCCTGGACCTGATGGCCCGTGACGACAACATCGACGCTGCCGCCGGAGGGCGTAAATTTTACCGAGTTCGAAATCAGATTGAAAAGGATCTGCCGGACCCGGGTAACATCGCTGACCAGCACCTCCGGAATCCGCGGATCGACCTCGCAACCGAGCCGGACGCCGCGCGCGGCCGCTTGCACGGACAACAAATCGGTCACCTCCTTGAGGCACGGCCGCAGGGAGAAGGGCTGATTTTCCAGCTCCAGGCAGCCGGCTTCGATCTTGGAGAAGTCCAGCGCGTTATTGATCAGGCTCAAGAGGTTGTCGCCGCAGGAGGCGATCAGGCGCACGAGTTCCTCCTGCTCCGGCTTGAGCTCGGTGTTGAGCAGCAGTCCGGTCATGCCGATAATCCCGTGCATCGGCGTGCGGATCTCGTGGCTCATCATCGAGAGGAAGTCGCTTTTGACCTGGGCCGAGCGCAACGCCTCGTCGCGCGCCTGGGCCTGCGCCGCGGTGGCGTATTTCTGGGCGGTGACGTCGTGCACGGTGCCCTCGTAGTACAGGCAGGTCCCCTCCGCATCGCGCACCGCGTGAATGCTTTCGCTGATCCAGGCCGTGGCACCGTCCCGCCGGAAGATCTCGCTTTCCACGTCCTTCACGCGTCCGAACTCTTCGAGCTCATAGAGCATCTTCGAGCGCTTGCTCGGATCGACCTGCTGCGCCCGGCCGAAGTCGTGCACCAGATCCATGAACTCCGCCGGCGAATCGTAGCCGTACACCCGGGCGACTGCCGGATTGGCGTTCCGGAAGTGCCCTTGCAAGTCGATCCGGAAGATACCTTCCGCGACGTTCTCAAAGATCCCGCGGTAATCGTTTTCGGCGGTCTCGAGGCGCTCGAGCGCGGTGTTTAATTCCGTGGTCGTGAGTTCCGCCTCGGCCATCTTCGCCAGATCCAGCAACGGCCCGACGTTTTCTGCCCCGAAACTGCGGGCCTCATGATCGCAGATGCAAAAAGCGCCCAGTGCGTGGCCATCGGGAGAAAGGAGTGGATAGCCAGCGTAGAAACGGATGTTTTCTTCGCCCGTTACCGCCGGACTCGAGGCAAAGCGCGGATCCGCCAGCGTGTCCGGCACGATCAGCGCCTGGCCCGGATCCTGGATCGTGCGCGCGCAGAAGGACTCCTCCCGCGCCACCTCGACATTCTTGAGTCCCTGGTGCGACTTGTTCCACTGACGCTTGTCGTCGATCAAACTGATCGCGGCGATGGGCACGCCAAACACGAGGGTCGCCAGCCGCGTGATGCGATCGAAGCGCTCTTCGCGTTGCGTGTCCAAGAGGTGCAACGCACGCAGCGCCGCCAGACGCGCGGGATCGTCGGTAAACTGGGCCGGTTTGCTCATGGGGCGGTGGCGCTCTTAGGCGACGGCAGACTCCGGCAGCGCGGTCGCCTTGCGGCCGGCGCTTTTGTCGTTCAAAGAGCCGCGCAAGACGTAGATCAGCGCTTTGACTGCCAGCTCGATGTACGAGAAAGGTTTGCCGATAAAATCGTCGCCGCCGCTCAAGCTCGACTTCGCCTTGCTCTCGAAACCGTTAAGCGCCGTGACGAAGATCACCGGTGTCTTGGCGTGCAGCGGCATCGCCCGCAGGCGTTTGCAAAGCTCGAAACCGTCCATGCCCGGCATCTCGACGTCCAGGAAGACCAGGTCGAAGGGCCGCTCCTCGAGCAGCGCCAGCGCTTCATCGGGATGGCTGACGGCGGTCGACTTCAGGCCGGCCTTTTCGAGCGAGTGGCCAATGACCCGGCGGCTGATGATTTCATCGTCCACCACCAGGATCTGCTCGTTGAGCGGGCGGCCGCTTTCATGCGTGGCCGCGCCGGTGAAGAGAATGGCCAGGAAATCAATCGCCTGGGTCACCGTTCGCTTGGTGGAGGCGTTGATCCCATCCGGCCGCGCCTGGAACTCGCGCAGCATGGCTTCCAAAGCGCCGGAAAGCCGGGCGACCTTGGTAAACCCGGCGATGGCTGCATTGGCGGTCAGCGAATGCACCCGGGTGTACAGCTCGAGCAATTGTCCCGCCTGCGCCGGGCCGTCCGCTTGGCTGCGCAGCAGGACCTGCAGCAGACCGCGCAAGGTCTTGACGTCCTCGGGCGCGCCCTGGAGCATCGACTCGCGGATCTCGATCTGGAACTCGGAATCGTTGCTCGCCGATCCATTGCCCCGGGCCGCGGCGGCCAGCGCATCCGGCGCCAGCGACGGCGCCGGTGAGGGGGATTCACCCGCCGGGCTATTGGGATCGAACTTGATGGAAGCGCGCGCGGGCGTACCCAGAACCGCCCCGCTCGGTTGAAAGATTTCGTTTAACGCCTCGACGACATCGCGCGGCGTGCAGGCGGCTTTGTTAAAGAGCCGCAGGGCGCCGGCGGCCTTGGCTTCCTCCTCGACATCCCGGGTGTAAATGTTCGTGAACACCAGGATCGGCGTTTTCTCGAACTTCTTTTGGGCGCGCGTCTTTTTGAGGATCTCCGAGCCGGAAAGACCCGGGAGCAGCAGGTCGAGCAGCAGCGCATCCGGATTAACCGTGTACAAATCATGGAAGCCCGTTTCCCCGTCGAGCGCC
>CAXUFU010000058.1:8043-10144 GCA_964250275.1 uncultured Chthoniobacterales bacterium
TACACCACCTCCTTGTACCGGTTGAGCGAGAGGTCGTAGCCGGCCGCCGCGATCGGGGCGCGGTAAAGCCCGGCCACGGACTCGGCGGCGGCGATGAGCAGGACTTTCTTGAGCGCGCTGACTGGTTTGGCGGCTGCCGGCGCGATGTCCGGCGTCAAGCGGATCGGCAGGGGCAAGCCGCCGTTGGAAGCTTCGGCCGCAGTAGTCGCGCTCCCGGGCGCCGGCGCCGGCACCGCCAGTTTGAGGCCGGTCGGCTGTTTGGAACGCGGCTGGGCCTGGAGAATGCGCGGGAACAAAGCCGTCTTTAACGCGGTCAGGATTTCATCGGGCTTAACCGACTGCCGCTGAAAAACCCGGTTGGCGCCGGCGTCAATCGCGTTCATCTCCGCTTGCGAGCCGCCATCGCGTTCATCGACGAACATGCCCACGAACATGCCTCGCAGTTCTTCGTGGCCGCGGATTTCACGCAACATCTCCAGCCCCTCGATGCGCGAGGCTTTGCAATCGAGGAGCAGAGCGTCAAAGGCGAATCCGTAGAGGATATCGAGGCCTTTAATGCCGTCTTCAACGACCTCCACGCCGTAGCCCCACTGCTCGATCTCGGCGCGCCAGCGGCGGCTCGCCGAGTCTGCGGCGACGATCATCAGCACGGTCTTTGACTTGGCCAGGCGCTTGCCGGCCGGCTGTTCCAGCACGGGAGCGACGGAGCGCTCGACCGTCCGGACGACGGGAGCTTCCGGGGCGTCGGGCTGCTTGAACAAGCGCCGCAGAAAACCACTCTTCGGACTGACTTCAGTGTTGCTCATAAAAGATGGAAACCGGACCTAGCTGGAAACCCGGCAAACTGGCTAATGGACGTTGGAATAGTCGCTGACATGCCTTCCTTACCGTGAGCACGAACCTGGCCTACCGGTGGAGGGCAGGCGTCGATCATGCTTCATAACGGGTTAAAGCAAGTTCCCGGCCCGGCGCCCAAAATGAAATATTTTGATCGTAACTCCCTCTCCCCGGGAAGTTTGTGCCTCAAGCACCGGCGGCTGGCACACAGCTACTTCCTGGTGCTGGGCTTGATCGGCCTGCTGGCGCTGGCCTCCCTGTGGCTTCTTATGGCCCAGATCGATTCTCAAGGACGATACGCGAGATTGACCGGCCATCTTGAGACCCAGCGGCTTCTCACGTTGCATGCCGCCCTGTTCTCCGGGCTGCTCGGCCCGGAAGCAGATCCCATCCGGCGCCAACAGTACCGCCAGACGATCATCAACGCGCTCGATGAAACCGAGCGTCTGCAACTGCTTGCAGCCGCTGGGGGCGGCGAAGATCCCGCCGCGGCCAATCTCGCGGCGCAACTGCGTCAGTTCATCGCCGCCGAGCGCGCCAGACTGGCCAGCGCCACTCCCACGGCTCCGCGGCCGGCCGATGCCGGCAGCTTCCTGGCAGCCGTGCCGAGCGCCTTGCGCGACGCGTTCGAAGACGCCAGCGAGAGCCAGCGCAACGCCAGCCTGCGCCTCGGACGCATCTGCCAAGGCTTGGCCAGCGGCGCCGTTTGCATCCTGCTGCTCACGTTGCTGGCCGAAGCACGCTGGATCTTCCAGCCGCTCCTGCGCGGCATTCGCCAGGAAACGCTCGCGCTGGCGGAAAGCCGGCAGCGCCTCGCGGCCGTGCTCGAGACGGTGGGTGAGGCCATCATCGTGGCGGACGCGGAAAACGTGATCCAGACGGTGAACTCGGAGGCGGCTCGCGTCTGGGGCTATCTGCCGGAAGATCTGCTCGGCCGGAGGCTCAATGCCCTGGTGCTGGCGGGCCGGGAACTCTCCCCGACCGCCTGGCGCGCGATGTTTCCGCCCGCCGGCCGGCTCGAGACGGTCGGCACCCGCCGGGATGGCGAACCATTTGGCCTCGAGTTGTCGCTGACCAGTACGCCACTGCCGGAACAACCGGATTTTGCCCCCGGTTTGCCCGAGCGCCTGATCTTCACCATCAGCGCCCGGGATATCACCGAGCGCCTGGAAGCCCCGCGCCAGCTCGCCGGCGCCCGCGACGCGGCGCTCGACGCCGCCCGCGCGAAAGGTGCCTTGGTCGCGCACATGAGCCACGAGATCCG
>CAXUFU010000059.1:0-10104 GCA_964250275.1 uncultured Chthoniobacterales bacterium
GCCCGCCAGACAGTCAGGGACCGGGTCGGAGACCCATCCCTACCTTTGCTTAGGAGGCCCGCCAGACAGTCAGGGACCGGGTCGGAGACCCATCCCTACCTTTGCTTAGGAGGCCCGCCAGACAGTCAGGGACCGGGTCGGAGACCCATCCCTACCTTTGCTTAGGACAAACGCGGGGGCGACTGTACCTCATGCCGCTGCGCAATCCTTTGCCCCGCTGGCGCGGCTTCAACCTGCTGGAGATGTACACGGCGGAACACGCCGAACCTTTCCGCGAGGATGACTTCCGCTGGATCGCTGATTGGGGCTTCGACTTCGTTCGCCTGCCGCTCTCTTACACACTCTGGCTGCAAGATGGCGATCCTTTGCGGATCGACACTGCCGGCCCGGCCCTGGCGCGGCTGGATGCCGCCATCGAGTTGGGCGGCCGCCACGGCCTGCACGTGTGTTTGAACCTGCACCGTGCGCCCGGTTATTGCGTCAACCGGGACTGCGCCGAGCCTTTCAACCTGTGGCGGGATGCTGCCGCGCGGGAGGCGTTTTGCCTGCATTGGCAAACTCTCGCGCAGCGGTACCGGGGGATTTCCTCCCGACGGCTCAGCTTCGATCTGCTCAACGAACCGCCGCCGATCCAACCGCGGCTCATCGGCCGGGTGACCGGCGGCCTGACCCGCCAGCGTCATGCCGCAGTGATGCGTGCCGCCGTCGCCGCGATCCGGCAGGCGGACCCCGCGCGGTTAATCATCTTGGACGGGGTCAACCATGGCCGCGAGCCGTGCCCGGAACTGGCGGACCTGCCAAACGTGGCGCAGAGTTGCCGGGCTTACGAGCCGTTCGAGTTGAGCCACTACCGCGCGCCCTGGGTAAAGTCTGCCGGCCGCTGGACCAGTCCGCTTTGGCCGCTGCGCACCACCACCGGACGCCGCTGGGATCGTGCGCGGCTGGAGGCAGCCTACGCGCCGTGGGCCGCGCTGCTGGACCGGGGCGTGGGCGTCCATTGTGGCGAAGCCGGCTGTTATCAGCACACGCCGCACGCGGTCTTCCTGAGCTGGTTCGGCGAGGTGCTCGAAGTACTGGGCAGCCTCGGCATCGGCTGGGCGCTGTGGAATTTCCGCGGACCCTTCGGCGTGTTGGACTCCGGGCGCGCTGATGTTGGCTACGAAGCATGGCAAGGCCATTGCCTGGACGGCGCGCTGTTGCGGCTCCTGCAAGGTTCGTGATCTGCAATCCTGCTGTAGGGCGGGCGCTTCGCCTGCCGGGCGTGGCGCATTGTCCGGCAACCGGAGCGGTCGTCCTACAGCCAGAAGCTCGCCCGGGCCGTCACGCATCCAGCGCAGTCATGCGGCGCCACTGCGCGGTGCGGGAACGCCGCTGCCAGCGCCACACTCCCCAACCGCAAAGCGCGATAAAAGCTACTCCGCCGGCAGCCAGCGCCGTGCGCATCGCCAGCGAAAGAACGGGCATTTTCCCCGGGTCCAATTGAAACAACTCCAGCGACGTGAGGAAGACCGTGCCGCGACCCGGCAGCACGAGATTGATCGTCAACCGATCCGGATGTGTAGCAGAGGCTGCGGCATTGAAGGGCAGCAAAACATCTCGCCAATCACTTGTGCCGGTGAGCCTGGCCATGGGATCGCCAAATCGATGGCCTAGCAAACGCGAGAAGTAGTGGCCGCCGCCTGGAAAATCGTTCCACATCTCGAGGTAACCATCACCAGCGACATCCTCGTAGCGCACCTGTCCACGCAACCCGTAAAAGCCGGCAGTGATCGGCGGTTTGACGATGGTCAGCAGGGTAATTTGCAAAGGTTCGTTGCCGGGGTTGTCGATCTTAAGAATATTTCCGTTCATGCCCGCGTTCGGGGCGAGAATTTCCTCGTGCGCCAGCGCTACGGGCGAAGCGGTCCTGGTGGCGATGTCCCAGGGGAATTTGGCCAATGCTTCCTGGCTGCGGGCACATGGCTCGGCAGCGCCGAAGCCGAGACCCAAAAGGAAGAGATAGCTAAGCCGAGCGGCTATGACGCGGTGGAACTTCATGAATGTTAGAGGGCGGGGGCTGAACTTGCTGCTGCTGATAAGCGGAAAGCAGCCGCTTGAAGGTGGCGGCGTCGAACTTTGCGTCCGCAAAGTGTCCACGAAGGACACGCTCGAAGTCATCGGCGATGTCTTGCCGGTCGAAGATCTGGATCTTGGCGATCAGCCGGTCGAGACGCAGACGCACCGTTGGATAAGTAACGCCGTACACCGCCGCCAAGTCTTTCAGGGAACCGCCCGCGAGCACGAACCGTTTCAGGAAGGAAAGCTCCTCGTCTTCCAGGAAATCAACCCAGTGGTGTTTGCCAGCGCTTTCCTTCATTTGTACTGTTTATGACAAGGAAAAGCAAAATAAAGTCAAAGGCAAGCTAAATATTACTTAGGAGCCGCTTTGCCCAAAGAACCCAGGCTCCGCGCTCCGCTACCAGGCGCAAGGCGGGCTGCGCCTGGAGCAACTGCGGTCATTGGGCTCGTCCGCAGATTCCGCGGCAGGATCCGGCCTGGGCGGGGAGCCACTTCCATCGCCCGTAGCGGGACCTATTGCAGAGAGCGGTGCAAATCCGCGTAGAAAAGCACGAACTCCGGGACATCAAAGCCGCTTTCAGCGTCCGTGCTCACCAAATGCGTTCGCCGGGCTGGACCGTCCGTCCGAGTGCGCGGTCGACCGCGAGCAAGTCCGGCCGCGCGTGTGAGGTTTGAACATAATGGAAGCCGCCACCGGCAACGTGGGCGCGAGTACCAGCGGGAGCAGCCACCTGCCCGCTACCGCGGGCAGCTTGCCGCGGATGCGTTCGAGCCAACAAACGGTTGCGGCGCTCGCACCGGCGAGAGCGCGTGCACAGCCATCCTTAGCTCTGCCGGGTGTAGCTAATCTCCATGGTGCGTACTTCCTTGCCGCCGTGGTTCTCATACCACTCGAGAACATGGTGGTCGTGATCGAGGATCTGAATCGTTTCGCGGACTTGGGTTTTCACGCCCGGCATCATCTCCTCTTCGGTCGTATAGGTGAAAGTCTTGCTGGCGGGATCGTAGGAACCTTCCAGGATCGTCAGGCCGGTGCCCCCATTGTCGATCCAACTCGAAACGAACTTCCGCTTCATGTTGTCATAGGCGTCGATCCACATGGCGCTAAAATCCAGGTCGTGCGTTTGGCCATCGGGCCCGGGCACGTGAAAAACGCCGGTGGCGTCGCTCTGAAAGTAGCGGCCACCCATCAGGGGCTTGCAGGTCGAAGTGCCAGCCGATTCCGTGGGCGGAGCGCTTGGACTCATCCAGTATTTCACCTGATACTTCCAACTGCCGGTGAGTTGGGCAAGCACCTTGTGGTTCTCGCCCGGTTGCGCCAGAGCCATCATTTTGGCCATGTCGTCTTCGCTGGGTTGGTTCTCGGCCGGAGCTTTGGTGGCGGCGGCGGGAGTGGACGCTTTCTCCTGCGCGAAGGCAGGAGTGGCGATTGACACGGCGCAAAAGGCGGCAAACGCCGCGAGCGTGGTTGGGCGGATTTTCATGGTCCGATCTTTTTTCCGCCCCGCACCGCAGGTCAAGCACGAACGGGCAACGAATGTCTCGCTTACCTAGGGTTGTTTGGCCTCCCAGCGAAAGGTGTTAAACGAGTGCGCCGGCAACCGGACCGGACCGGCTTGCGTGCCGTCGATGATCAATCTAACCGGCCGGTCCACGTCGGCCGTGTTGCTTAGAATAACGATCACATCGCCAGCGGGATTGACGAAGGCCACCCGATCATCCCATGAACCGGCGGTGGCGATCACCCGGGCGCCGGTTTGCACAAAGTACGAGAAGTGTTTGTAACAATAATAATAGGGTGTGTAGGTCACCCGCCTGGTTTCAGTATCGACGACAATCGGTGAACACTGCGCCCAGTTACCCGTGCTCAGCCCCATTTGATCGAGCACCAGGTTCCAGATGATGTTCGAGCCCGCGCCGGCCGCAAACCACTTCTTGGCCAAGGCGAACTGACGCTCGCCGAACTGCCAATCATTGCTGTTGGTGTGCCCGCATTCCGCCTCGCTTTGCATCAGCTTCAACTCCGGATGGAGGAAGTGGGTCTCGGCCATGGTTTCAGCACCCGCCCACTGGCAGCCGACTCCAGCCAGGTAGCGGCGGACGCGCTCATCCCGCATGGACGGCTCCACCCAATAGGCATACCCGCCCCGGCTCGAATCATTGATCGTGCCCAGGAAAATGTTCGTCGCCACGTGTTCCTGCGCAAACGTGGGCCCCAGATGATCGCCGATAAACCGGGCCAGTTGCTCCCCGGTCCACTGACATGAGGTGTAGTTGGTCGACGCCGTCGGCTCATTTTGCGGCATCACCAGGCGGATCGTCACGCCTGCCGCTTGGTAGGCCTGAATATAGCGGGTAAAGTAACGCGCCAAGGCGTCCAGCGTTTTGTCGTCGTCCTTAATGCGGCCGCCGATCAAGCTGCCGTTGTCCTTCATCCAGGAGGGTGGCGACCAGGGCACCGCCCAAAGGCTCAGATCGGGCCGAATGGCCAGGGCCGCCTTGATGTAGGGCAGCAGGCTCTCTTTGTCGCGCTCGATGCTAAAATCCTCCAGGGCATAATCGTTTGGCGTTTCGTCGAGCGAGTAGAGCGCATCGGCATAGTCGCTGGCGCCGATGGGGGTGCGGCAAAGGTTCAGCTTCAGGCCGGTATTCGGGTCGAAGAGGCTGCGCAACACAACGTCCCGCTCGGCTGGCGCGAGGACCTCCAACACTTCCCAACCGCGTTCGTTGAAGCAGCCGCCCCAGCCGTCGATCACTTGGAAGCGGCGCCGCGAATCCACCAGGACACTGGCGCTCGGCTCCGCCGGCACAAGGATACCCGGATTAATAGGTACGTCGGGCTGGTCTATCCAGACTCCCGCTGGCGTCGAGCATTTCCAATGCACGACCGGCGCAGCGGCACGAGATGGCTCGGTCAAGAGAAGAACTGCCAGGATTGCTAGTGAAGATGACTTCGCTATCTGAAAAGCTGAACCCGACCGGAAGACATCTCTCACGCGCCGGAGAAACGTCACCACCCCTAGTCCTTGTGCGGGATGATGCTCCCGATCATGTCCTTCATCGCGCCGCGGAACATGCTCTTGCGCGCCGAATCGTGCAGCAGCGCTTCGTTGAAATGCAACGCCTCGTCAAACGTGATATGCGGCGGCAAGGTGGGGACTTCAGGATCGGTCACCGCTTCGATCACCACCGGGCGCCGGGCGGCAAAAGCCTGTTCCCAGGCCGGCCCGACTTGCTCCGGTTTATCCACCCGGATGCCAGTTAGCCCGAGCATCTCAGCGTAACGCGCGAAATGAAAATCGGGCACGTCCTGGCTCGGCTTGAACTTCGGATCTCCGTTCATGATCCGCTGTTCCCAGGTGACCTGATTGAGGTCGTGGTTGGCCAGGACCATGATAACGAGCCGCGGGTCGCTCCATTCCTTCCAGTAGTTGGCGATAGTCACCATTTCATTGATGCCGTTCATGAGCATCGCGCCGTCGCCGACGAGGGCGATGGCCACCCGGTCCGGCCAGGCAAACTTGGCCGCAATGGCGTAGGGCACGCCCGGTCCCATCGTGGCCAAGTTGCCGGAAAGGGTCGCCATCATGCCGCGGCGAATTTTCAGATCGCGCGCGAACCAGTTGGCCGCGCTGCCACTATCGGAAGTGAGGATGCATCGTTCCGGCAAACGCGGCGAGAGTTCCCAAAAAACGCGCTGCGGGTTGATCGGATCGGCCGATTCCATGGCGCGGGTTTCGAGCGTCTTCCACCACGTGGCCATGCCCTTCTCAACCGTTTCGCGCCAGGAGCGATCCGTTTTGCGGGTGAGCAACGGGATGAGCGCGCGCAACGTCTCCGCACTGTCGCCAATCAGCGGCACTTCCATCGGGTAGCGCATGGAAGGCATGCGGCCGTCGATCTCGATCTGCACGCCGCGCGCTTGCCCTTCCTTGGGCAAAAATTCCGAGTACGGGAACGAGCTGCCGATCATGAGCAGCGTGTCGCAATCCATCATCAGGTCCCAACTCGGTTTGGTGCCCAGCAACCCGATGGAGCCGGTGCAACCGGGGGCATCATCCGGGAGGACGGCTTTGCCCAGCAAAGCCTTGGCCACGCCCGCGCCGAGAATCTCGGACACCTCCAGGACTTCATCCGTCGCCCCGAGCGCGCCGGCCCCGACCAGGATGGCGACTTTTTTGCCGGCATTGAGGACCTCGGCCGCGCGCCGGAGATCGGCGTCCGTCGGGACCACGCGAGGCTCGCAGAAACCGACGCCGCTAAAGAGCGCGCCGTGGCTGCGCGGGGCGTCTTCGTAGGCGACCTCTTGCAGATCGTTCGGCACGATGATGCACGTCACCGTCCGCTCTGCCTTGGCGATGCGCACGGCGCGGTCCACCAGGTGCCGCACCTGCGCGGGCACGGTGGCCATGTGCACGTACTCGCCGGCCACATCCTTGAAAAGCGTGACGAGATCGACCTCCTGCTGGAAGTGGCCGCCAATTGCCATGCGCGCCTGTTGGCCCACGATGGCGACGACACTCTGATGGTCCATTTTTGCGTCGTAGAGGCCATTGAGCAGGTGAATGGCGCCGGGGCCGCTGGTCGCCAGGCAAACGCCGACCTCGCCCGTGAACTTCGAGTGAGCACACGCCATGAAGGCGGACATCTCCTCGTGGCGGACTTGGACCCAATCCACTTTGTCGCCGGCGCGTCCAATGGCGCCGATGATGCCGTTAATGCCGTCGCCGGGGAAGCCGTAGATACGGCGCAGGCCCCATTCACCGAGACGCTGGATGAGGAAATCGCTGACGTTTGTACTCATGCTCGGCAGATTCGCCGGATGGGGCAGCATTGCGTGTCTGGGAAAAAGATGTCAGAGAAAAGTCGGGGTGATCTGCCGCCCGGAAGCGGCGCGGATGGTTGGCACGGACTGGAGGCTTGGCGGCAGGTGGCTCGTTAATTAGCCTGGCAGGCCAGATATGCAGCCTCCGCCCGATATCCTGGATGGCGTCCTGCTCAGATTGAGGCGTCAAACCATCGAGGATGCGCCCACGCTGTTTTTGGCGGCGGCCAACCCCGAAGTCGCGCGGTACATGGATTGGCCCGCGCCGACCGCCCCGCTGAGCGAGGCTGAGAGCAGGGAGCGCCTGGCCGCCGCCGCGCAAAAGTGGGCTGACGGCACAGAGTACCAATGGGTGATCGAGGAACGATCCTCGCATCAGGTCGCAGGCAGGATTTCCTGCCGGGTCGAGCAGCACGCGGCTGACTTCGGCTACTTTTTGGCCCGGTCCCATTGGGGCAAAGGTCTGGCCAGCGAAGCCGCGGGTCTGGTCGTCAACTGGCTCAAGGCGCAACCGGGAATCTGCCGCATCTGGGCCACCGCCGACGCAGAAAACCTTCGCTCACACAAAACTCTGGAGCGTCTGGGCCTGCGGCGTGAAGGCATTTTGCGGATGGCGACTTACCGGCCGAACATCGGGGGGTTGCCTCGAGACACCGCGATTTACGCGTGGTGCAAAAACGACGGCTGACACCGACTGCCTGTGACGGTCAGTGACGCGTCTACGAGGCAAAGCGTCACCGGCGGTCGCCGCCTGTCGCCAGGGGAAAAAATACCGTTTGTGTCGCGGCGGGAACCCGTCAGCTTAGGCGGATGAATGCCCGCGAAGTCGTGGCAGATCCCGATTTGCCGGGCGGCCGCTCGCCTCCGCTCACCGGCGAGGATCGGCGGCGTCTCCTGGAGGGCTTCAGCGCGGGCGCCAGCGTGCCGTACCCGTCCCACGTGCCCGTGCAGGTGCTCATCGCGCAGCAGGCACAGCGCACCCCGGACGCTTGCGCGGTGATCTTTGAAGGACGGCAAATGACTTACCGCGAGCTGGTTGTGCAGGCAAATCAGCTTGCCTGCCATTTGCGCGGGCTAGGCATCGGACCGGATGTTCTCGTGGGCGTGGCGATGGAGCGGTCGTTGGAAATGGTGGTCGCGCTCCTCGGCATTTTACAGGCGGGCGGAGCGTACGTGCCGTTGGATCCCGCTTACCCGTCCGATCGCCTGGCGTTCATGCTGGCGGACACCCGGGTGCCCGTCCTCCTAACCCAAACACGGCTCCTCGACCGTTTGCCGCCGCACGACGCGCGGACGCTCTGCCTCGACCCGCCCGGGGAGATCAGCGACCGCGAGAGCGTGGATGCACCCACCTCTGGGCGAGAGCCGGGCGATCTCGCTTATGTCATCTACACATCTGGCTCAACCGGCCGGCCGAAAGGGGCGTTCAATACGCACCGCGGGCTCAGCAACCGGCTGCTCTGGATGCAGGATGCGTATCGGCTCGGCGCCCAGGACCGTGTCTTGCAAAAGACGCCATATTCCTTCGACGTTTCCGTCTGGGAGTTTTTCTGGCCGCTCTTGGCGGGCGCGACGTTGGTGGTGGCGCGCCCGCGCGGGCACCAGGACGCCCGGTATTTGGCCCAGCTCATCGAGCAAGAGGCTATCACCACCGTTCACTTCGTCCCGCCGATGCTCGCGGTGTTCCTCGAGGAACCCGCGCTGGCGCGGAGATGCCGCACGCTGCGGCAGGTGATCTGCAGCGGCGAGGCGCTTTCGTATGCCTTGCAACAGCGGTTTTTTGAGGTTTTTCCCTCGCCGGAGGTCAAGCTGCACAATCTGTACGGACCGACCGAAGCTGCCATCGACGTCACGGCTTGGGCATGCCAGCGCGGGAGCACGGATCCCGTGGTGCCGATTGGCCGGCCGATCGCGAACACCCAAATTTACCTGCTAAATCCCGCGGGAGAACTGGTCCCGGAGGATGTGCCGGGTGAACTGCACATCGGCGGCGTGGCCGTGGGGCGCGGCTATTTGGGACGGCCGGAACTGACGGCCGAAAAGTTCATCGCCGATCCCTTTAGCGCGGAACCCGCCGCGCGGCTCTACAAGACGGGCGATCTGGCGCGGTGGCGCGCGGACGGTAACCTCATCTATCTGGGCCGGCTGGATCAGCAGGTGAAGGTGCGCGGTTTTCGGATCGAGCTGGGCGAAATCGAGGCGGTCATCTCCGCCCATCCCGGGGTCAGCCAGAGCGTTGTCACGTTGCGGGCCGATCAACCGGGAGAACCGCGGCTCGTCGCGTACTTCGTCGCGCCCGGAGACGAGGATGGCGGGGCTTTGGTGGCGCGGCTCCGCTCCCGGCTGCAAGAGTGCTTGCCGGATTACATGGTCCCCGCGGCCTTCGTGCGGTTGGACGCGCTGCCGCTGACGCCGAACGGCAAGATTGATCGCCAGGCGTTGCCGGCCTCGCTGGGGACGGGTCTTGCCGCCGCCGGCTACGTGGCTCCGGCCACGGCGGAAGCAGTGCTGCTCTGCGAACTGGCCGCCAAACTCCTGGGCGTGGAACGGGTTGGGTTGGCCGATAACTTCTTTCAGCTCGGCGGGCACTCCCTCCTGGCCGCGCGGCTGGCGGCGCAGGTCCGCGCCCGGCTCGGGCGGGATCTGCCGCTCGGCGCCATCTTTGAAAATCCGGTGCTTGGCGATTTGGCCCAAGCCTTAGGCGCGCCAGGTCAACCCGGAGAGGAGTCTGCGCCGGTGCTGACGGCTCCGGCCGAAGCGCACGCGCCGTTTGCGCTGACGACGGTGCAGGAAGCGTATTGGTTGGGACGCCAGGGCCTGGTCGAGCTCGGTGAGGTTGCCTGCCATCTTTATCTGGAGCTTCGGTGGCCTGCCCTCGATCTCGAGCGGTTCACCTTCGCGTGGCGCGACGCCATCGCCCGCCATCCCATGCTGCGCGCGGTGGTCGGCGCCGACGGTTGCCAACGCGTCCTGGCTGAGCCGCCGCCGTTTAACATCCTGTTCGCCGACCACAGCGGCGAACCGGACGCCGCCGCGGCTGCGTTGGCCGTGCGCGAGACGATGTCGCACCAGGTCCCGCCGAGCGACCGCTGGCCGTTGTTCGAGGTGCGGGTCACGCGCGTGGCCGCCGAGGATTGGCGCGTCCATCTGAGCTTCGACGCGCTGATTCTGGATGATCATAGCACCAACCTGTTGTTGGAAGAGGTGTTTGCGGTTTACGC
>CAXUFU010000060.1:0-3021 GCA_964250275.1 uncultured Chthoniobacterales bacterium
GGGACGTGGATCGCGAGATGGAAGCGCTCTTCCTGATCTTCAACGAAGGCGATATCGCCGGCAACGCCGAGGATGCCGACCAATTGCCGGCCGACCCCAGCGGCAAGGCGGCCGCGGCCCAGCCGACTTGGGCGCAAGCCGCGCAGGCGGCCGAGGAAGCGCAGCGTTTCACGATCAACGGCCGGGTTTTCGGTAATCTCACCGGCCTGGACATGAACGAGGGCGAGCACGTGCGATGGTACCTCTTTGGGTTGGGCTCAGAGAACGACATGCACACCGCGCATTGGCATGGCGCGCGTGATCGAAGACGGGCGCCGGCGGACCGATGTCGTCGATTTGCAGCCCGCCACCATGAAGGTGGCCGACATGGTGGCGGACAATCCCGGGCTCTGGCTTTTCCACTGCCATGTCGCCGAACATATGATCGGCGGCATGTTCGCCCGGTTCACGGTTTATCCGGCGCAGAGCGCGGGCGTCAGCCGCGATCCGGAGGTCGCTTTTCTGGGCCTGCCGCAGGCCTTGGCGACGTTGCGCCTGCCGAGCGCCCGGCTTTTGCTCGACCTGCAAGACCCGGCCGCAAGCGAGATCGATCTGACCGGGCAGGTCACGGTGCCGACCAGTTGCGTGGTCCGGCGCACGCCGTTTTTGGTCAAGGTCGGCGAGAAGACGCTGCTGTTGCGACCGGATGCCAGCGGGCTCGATGTCGGGCCGGAAGGAAGTTTGTTGGTGAAGAATATCTCGTCGGCCGGGGTGGTGACGGGCGGGAGATTGGATTTTGAGTTGACGCTCAAGGGAGCGGCGTGGTTGCAAGAACTCGAGCGAGAGCATTTGTTGATCGAGAATACGCTCGCCGAACATCTGACGCTACCCGTGACGATTACCGTCGGCGACGCGATGCACACGGCCGCGTGTACGCTCAAGCTCGAGGAGCGTTAAGGCGACACGTGGAGAGTCAACGGCGGAAAGCAGGCGGCATTACCGCCGATTTTCACCTTAGCGGCGTTTGTCCAAAACTTCGCGGATCCTGCGGGCCAGCAGAGCGGGCGGATACGGCTTGTAAATGAGATCGAGACGCGGGGCGCGGACCGTCCCTTTTTTCGGCGGCGCGCCTTGGCGCAGGCTGGTGAAGAGCACTTCGAAGTGCGCTCGCGAACCCCGGAGTTGAGCGGCTAAATCGGGCCCGCTCATTTGGGGGGTGGAGTCTTCCGCCAGCAGCAAATCCATCCTGGGCACGGAAGTCGCCGTGCGCAGGGCCTCGGCCGCGGTGGCGGCGGGATGCACGTCGTAGCCCAGTTTTCCCAGCAGCAAAGCGCAACAGTCGCGCAGGACCGGATCGCGTTCGACCAGGAGAATCGTTTCCTTGCCGGAGAAGAGTCCGGCAGCTTCCGGTGGCGGGTTGGGCTGCTTGACCGCGTTCGCCGCCAGCCGGGGCAGGTAGATTTTGAAGAGGGTGCCCTGGTTCGTGGCGCTGGAAACGCTGATGTGGCCGCCGTGCTGTTTGGCGATGCCAAAGCACATGGAGAGGCCTAGCCCAGCGCCTTCGCCGTGTGGTTTGGTGGTGAAGAAGGGTTCAAAGACTCGGAGCTTGAGTTCTTCGGGCATGCCGACGCCTGAGTCGGCCACGGCGATGCTGACATATTCGCCCGGCGGGATGTCCTCCGGCAGCGCCGCCTGCGTTTCCCGGAACGACACATTGTCGGTGCAAACGGTCAGCTTGCCCCCGTCTGGCATGGCGTCCCGCCCGTTCAAAGCCAATTGCACCAGCATCTGCTGGATCTGCACGGCGTCCGCCTTCACGCCCGGATGGCGGGCGCGGCAGTGCACGCTAAGGGCGATGCGTGGGCCCAGCAGGTCGCTGACGATCTTTTCGCTGCCGCCGACAATGGTGTTCAAGTCGAGGATCTCCGGTTGGAGAATCTGTTTGCGCCCGAAGGCGAGCAACTGATGGGTCAGGGCGGCGGCCTGTCCGGCGGAGACACCGATTTGGAGGGCGCTTTGCCTGGCCGGGCAGCCTGGCTCCGCCGCTTTGGCAATCAACTCCGCGTGACCCGCGATGATCGTCATGATGGTATTGAAATCATGCGCGATGCCGCCGGCGAGCCGTCCGACGACTTCCAGCTTGCCGGCTTCCAACAGCTTCAGCTCGAGCCGCTTCTGTTCGGTGATGTCGGCGGACAAGCCGACGACGCGTTCGAGTTTGCCCGCCTCATCACAAACGGGGAAGCCGCGGCTATAGATCCAGCGGATCCTGCCGTCCGGGCGCACGATGCGGTACTCCATTTTGTACGGCTGTCCCCGCGCTCCCTGGGTGCGTCCCGCGCTTACGACCGCCTGATCCTCCGGCACGACGACTTCCAGCCAGATGTCCGGTCGCGCGTACAGGCTGGCACAGGTGCGGCCCCAGATCGCCTCGAATGCGGGGCTGAGATAAAGCAGCCGGTGGCAATCCGGCGCCGCGATCCAGAACACCTCCTCAACCGTTTCCGCCAGCTCGCGGAAGCGCTGATCGCTGACTTTCAGTAATTGCTCGGCCGCCCGCCGTTCGGCGATCTCCGCGGTTAGCTCGGCGGTGCGTGCGATCACGTTGCACTCGATGCGCGCATTGATAAAGCTGAGCGTCGCGTCCCGCTCCGCCATCTCGCGCATCTCGCGCAGGCTCTGCCGCATGGCGATGAGCAGGAACACGTCTTCCAAGATCACCCAGCCGATCTGTTCGCCGGCGCGCCAGACGGACGCCGGTAACTCCCCGTCCACCGCTGCCGGCCACCAAAAGCCGCGCGCGAAAAGATCGGCGGCGATCACCAGCGAGCCGGTGGCGAGCACGCGCCAGTCTCGGTAAAACGACAGCAAGGCGAGTGACCCTAGGACGTATAGCTCGGTTTCGGTGTGTTCGCCGCAGAGGTGGATGAGCAGCGCGGAAAGCAGCATCTGACCGGTGGCGACGCTGTGCCGCGTCAGCACCCGGCCCGGCCGGAACGCGGCCAAGGCGGCCGGCAGAAGAGTAAAGATCCCGCCGAGGAC
>CAXUFU010000060.1:3031-9526 GCA_964250275.1 uncultured Chthoniobacterales bacterium
CAAACGTGCGGATGGACATAGCTCCCGGTCCCGGCGGATCCTGGCGTGGCACTCCACAGAGCGCTGCCGACTCCGGCAATCCACTGCCCCGCCAGCACCCACATTAAGCTGCGATCGGTCCGGCGGCACGTTGCCTGGCGCTGTTCCCGGAAAGCCGCTTCGGCGAGCGCCGGGTCAAACGAATTATCAGTGGCAGGCGTGGCCGTTCTCATGGGAGGGGCGCAGCCAGGTTTGCACTCATCAGAGAATACCCTTAACCGGGTGAACGCGCGGAGCCGGCGTTGCTCGCGGCCGCGCGCTAAGCCACTGGTGGGTCATGGCGTTGCCTCATCGATCGCCTTGGCGGCCAGCGCCAGGCTGCTGGCGGCCGGCTGATCGATCACGTTGCGCGCCTTGCGCACCAAACTGGAAGGCGTGTACGGCTTGGGCAAAAATTCGATGCCCGCGCTGAGCTGATCTTCCAGGCCGCAATCGCTGTAGCCGGAAGTAAAAAGGAGCTTCAACTCCGGGTTGGTGATGCGCAGCCAATCCGCCATCAGCTTGCCGCCCATCTCCGGCATGACCATGTCAGTCAAAACGAGGTCGATGGGCAGACCGGCCCGGTCCCGCACGATGCGCAAAGCCTCCTGGCCATTGGCCGCTTGCAGCACTGTATAACCCTGCTGGGCCAGCACCGACGCCGCCAGTTGCAACAGCCCGGGCTCGTCTTCGACCAGCAGGATGGTCTCCGTCCCACGCGGCAACGCGCCGCCGCTTGGGCTCGAGGTGGCCGGGGTTTGGTCCGGGCAGCGCACCCGGGGCAAATACACGTCGAACCGGGTGCCGACCCCGCAGGCGCTCTCGACGGCGATGTGTCCCGACCACTGGGCCACGATGCGTTGACAGGTGGCCAGGCCTAACCCGGTGCCCTTGCCCGCCGGCTTGGTCGTGAAGAAGGGCGCGAAAATTTTCGAGCGCACCTCCTCGGTCATGCCGCAACCTTCGTCGGCGATGGAAAGCACCACGTAAACGCCCGGCGCCAGTTGAGCGCCCACCGGGTCGGATGCGGTGACGGTCCGCTGGCTGGTGGAAATGGTGATCTTCCCGCCCGCGGGCATGGCGTCGCGGGCGTTTACCGTCAGATTCATCAGGACCTGTTCGACCTGACCCAGATCCGCCTCGACTCCGCCGAGGTCTGGCTGCGGCTCCGTCACCAACTTGATGTTTTCTCCAATGAGCCGGCGGAGCATCGAGTCGATGCCGGTTACCGCCGCGCTCAGATCGAGGATCTGCAGTTGGGTCTGTTCCTCGCGGCTGAAAAGCAGGAGCTGGCGCGTCAGCGCGCCGGCACGCTGCGCCGTGTGGTGGATGGTCTCGACGTGCGCGCGCAAAGGGGACGCGGCGTTCAGTTCCCCCAGCACGATTTCCGCGTAGCCCATGATGATGGAGATCAGGTTGTTAAAATCATGCGCCACGCCACCGGCCAACTGGCCGACGACCTCCATCTTTTGCGCCTGCACGAACTGGGCTTCGAGTTCCTTGCGCGCGGTATGGTCGCGGGCGATGCCCAGCACGGCCGCGATCCCTCCGCTCTGATCGCGCAAGGGCGCGATCTGCATCTCCACCCAGCGCAAGGCGCCGCGGGCGCCGAGGATGGCAAAGTCCAGGCAACCCTTGTCTCCCCGCCAGACCGCTGCCACGCCGGCGTGGAAAGCCGCCCGATGCCCTTCGGCGACGAAATGCGTGAGAGGATGAACGGCCAACTCCGCCAGCGAATCGACCTGGAACAACGCCAGCCCGGCGGGGTTCGCGGAGGTGACCTTGCCATCACGCCCGAAGAGGCAGACGCAATCCGGCTCTGCCTCAAAGATGGCCCGGAGCTGGGTCTCACTGGCATGCAAGGCCGTTTTCTGGGCGGTAAGCTGGTCGTTTCGTTTTTCGAGCTTCCGGATCAGGGTCTGGCTATACTCCTTCATGACGGCGACTTCCGGCGCGGGCGCCAACCCGCGTGGCCAGGGGCCCGGGGTGGAGACGAGTTCCCGCAGCGTGGTGATCAATTGCCGCATCGGCATGGGTTTGCGCAGGAAGCAGTCGGCCCCGGCTTGCAACGCCAGCTCCTCGTCAGCCGGGTCGGTGTAAGTGCTGGAGTAGAAGATAAAAGGAACGTGCTGACACCGGGCATGATGCCGGACGGCGGAGCATAGCTGGTAACCGTCCATGTAAGGCATCAAGCCATCGGAGATCACGGCCGCGATCTCCGTGGTGCCGAGAATCTCCAGGGCTTCGAGTCCGTCGCCAGCCTCCAGGGTTTGATAGCCGGCGTCCGCCAGCGTAGCCGCCAGCAGCTTCCGATTGAGGTGATCGTCATCGACGATGAGAATATTCATAGTTATGGGAGAGGGCGCGCCGGGCCGCACCCAGCGCTTCCGGTTGTAGGGCGGGCGCTCCGCCTGCCGAGAACGCTCTTGAGGGTAAGTAAGTTAGTTAGCCGCTGAGATGATCGCGGAAATCATGGTAAACGCCCTGCCGCACGTCCCATAAGAAGACCGTCCAGAGGTAACCCTGGTATTGGATGGAACAGTTGCGCCGCAGGAAATTTTCCGCCCGCGCACCGGGATATTCCCAGCGGATGTTTTGGCCGCGGGAGCGGAACTTTTCCCGATTGACCGCAATCCAAATGCGGTCGTGCTGCGCGAGCATGCCTTGCAACTCATCGACGCTGCTGATGCTGGCCGCGCCCGCGTTGCGATCGATGAGGCGACCGTCCTTGAGGTAAATGAAATCGTAGAGGCGCGGCAGGGCGATGTCGAAATCGCAGCGGCCCGTTTCCAGCAGCGCGCCGTGCGGATGCGGCTCGGTCGCGGCCACCAGATCTCCCGGGCGCAAGTGGCTGCGGATGAACTGGAACGCCCCGGAAGAATCGCCTAGCAACTTGGCGTTGTACGCGTCAAGGATCCGCCACGGGCTGAGCGACAGGACGGCGGCGGCGAAGAAGGTCGCGCTCAAGAACGGCCGGATCCAGGCCGCCCGCTCGTCCGGGGCGGTCCGTTCTCCCGCGGATTGGCCGCTCAAGTAAAGCAACAGCGCCCGCGGTCCATTGACCGCCAGCAAGAGCCAGGGCGGGATGAGCCAATACTGGTAACGGAGACTATCTCCCGTCACCAGCAGGTTGGTGAAGACCGCGCCGGAAATGACAAAGAAGTAGAGCGCACCCAGGTGTGGGTTGTCATTCTTCAGCGCAAACGGCAGCCCGAGCAGAAAAAGCACGCTCAGCGCCAAGTGCAGCCGCGAGTAGGCGAGAAAAATGGAGAGGAAATTCAGCGGGTTGCCGAATTGCGGATGCAGCGTGGCCTCCACCACCGGCGAGACTCCTTCCAAGTGCGTGAGGCAGCGCGTCTGGAAGACAACCAGGTCCACCGCGATGATCGCCAGCGCGCAGCCGGCCACGAGCAGCAAACGCAGCTCGTCCCGCCAAGGCTTCTTTTGCGCGAAAAGATAGTAGGCCACCGCCAATTGAAAGCCGATCGCCAGGCTTAATTCCTGGCTCAGGACGCAGCAAAGGAACACGGCCACCGTCGCATACCGGAAGCGCATGGATTGCTCGCCGACGAACCCGCGGCAAAAGCAGTAAACCGAGAGCAACGCGAAAAGCTGCTGCTGTTGGTAGAAACGGGCGATGTGGGCGCTAAAGAGCAGGAAAGGATGCAGAACATACAAGACCATGGCGCCCAACCCAACCTAGGGGCTGCGCAGCAGTTTGCATCCGCAGTGGTAGGTCAGCCACGCTGTCGCGACGCTGCAAAAAACGCTGGGTAAGCGCATCGCCCACAGATTGCGTCCGAAGAGAAGGATCGAAGCGGCATCAGCATAATGGTAAAGCGGGCTGCGGGTGTACCAAACGTCCGCGCCGTACTTGGGCAAGCCATGCGCGGCGATGGCCAAGGACGCTTCGATGGACGCGTACTCGTCATCATCGATGGGATGGAAATCGAGCTGATAGGCGCAGAGGAAAAAGCAAAGCACGAGCAGACCCACGACGGCGCCTTGCCAGAGGCGGCCCTGCGGCAAACGCGCCAGCAGCGGCGGCCGCCCACTGGCCGTGGCAGACCGCGCCGGCACGGCGGCGCGGGAAAGGGCAAAACAGGCCGCGCCCGCCGCCAGCGCCGCCGCGAGCAGGAGGGCGGTCCAGACCGTTCCGTCCTGGAACCAGCGAATTTCGTCCCGTTCGCCCCAGGCCGCCTCGACCAGGCAGCCTGCTCCGAGGATGGCCGTTGGGACCACCAGCCCGAGCGTGCAGCGCACGAGAAATGGCCGCGTTCGCCGGTTTGCCAGCAGCACGATGAGCACACCACCCCAAAGAAGGGCCAGCGACCCTCCGATGCACGCCACCAGGCGCGCCGACTGCCGGCTCCGGTCGTACGCGAATCCCCGGTACTGCAAGACCGGCAGGGCAAAACCGACGGCCCGCGCCTCCGCGCCCACCGCTACCTCGACCGGCCTTCCCGCCGGTCCGCGCCCAACAGCGAAATGGGCGTTCCAACCCGGGCCGGCCGCGCAAAAGCTTTCCGAGCGGTCCGGCAGCGTGGCGCCCGCGTCCAAGGCGAGACGGGGCGCCCAATCCAGCGCCGTCGTGTCCGCCGCGGGCAACAGGCGCACCGCCAGATGGTTGATCCCGGCGTGCAACATCGGCGCGACGGAATAGGCGTTGAACTCCGCCACGCCTCGATCCCGGCGCAGGGCCGGCGGCAGCAGATTGGCCGGAGCGTAAACGTCCAGCGGCGGCGCTTGCGCTGCTCCATGCGTGGGTGGGTTGGCGTCGGGCGCGGCCCCGGGCGGGGCCGGGGGGGGGGGGGGGGGGGTGGGCGGCCCCCGGCCCCGCGAACGGGTGTTCGTGAGTGCGATTCGCCTGATCCTGGTAAGGATGGAAGTCTTCCAGAGTCGGGTCGGTGTGCGGGGGCGAAAGAAAGCGGTCGTCGTCTTCCAGCGACCCCACTTCATCCGGGTCGAGCATGTCCGGAGAGAGCGCGGCGTCTAGCGCGCGTTGCGTGCTGATGATCCATTGGCCGGTGTCCAACGCGGTGCGCCCGCGATTCTCGCATTCGACCCGTGCGCCATCGACGAAAAGATCGTAGGGGCGATTGCTGACCAGCCGCAGCCAGGCGTCGCGGGGAGGGGCGGCCAGGGACCAATCCCCGGTCAACCAGACTTCCTGGGTCGCGGGCTGGGCGGGGCGCAACCAACGGGCGGCAAAAGGGCGTTGGTAAATGGCGGGATCCAGCAGCCGGCGACAACCGCCGGGCGGAGCGGCGGCGGGCCTGGCGTTGGCCCACTCCCGATCGTCGTAGTGTGGCTGGGTCCAATCGAGCAGGCCGTTGTAATCCGGCGCGGAGCGGGACTTCCAAGTCGCATCGGACGAAAGCGGCAGGCGTTCGCCGGTGAACTGGCAGATTTCGCCGCAGAGACAGAAGCGGGCCGGCAGCTTGCGGGTTTCCACCAGCACGCCAATGCTATTGACTCCCGCCACCAGGTAGGGCGTCAAGTCCATGTAAGTCGGGAAGCGATCGGAGCGATAACTGCCCCATTGATATTCGCGAGGAAAATTCAGGGAGAGCAACGGCAAGGACTTGCTCAAACGCTGGCCGTATTCGCTGAGCCCATCCTGGAACGGGCGCGTTGGCCGCCAGGCAAAGAGGCGGTTGATGGTGTTTCCATTGACCGTCACTTCGTAGCCGTCCTGCGCGGCGATCATCAGCCAGGCTTGCCGGGGAGCGCTGTGCAGAAAGATCGTCTGGCGAAAGCATCCGCTGTAATCCAGGTCGCCTGGCGGGCGGATCCATTGCCCCGTCAGGGAGGTAGGTGCCAGGCGCGGGTGCACCGGGAAGAGCGCCAGCGCGAGCGCCCGCCCCGCCAGCAGCGCGAGCAAGCCGGCCAATAGTGTGAGCGCCGCGGCTTGCCGGCGGATGGGCGCCAGGGCGTTCATGGCGAAGCAAGCTTGGTGGTGAGCGCGCCTGCAAGGTCGCCGTGGAGAAACAAGGCCTGCGCCTCGTTCTCCTGGCAGGACGCCAGCACAGGCACCTTCGTGATCGTGCCGAAAAAGCCGTAGATTTGCCGCATCTGCGCCAGCAACTCGCCGAGCCGGTCAAACCGGTCCAGCCGCAGGGAGGCGAGTTGCAGACAGTAGTTTGCTTTCAGGCTGGCGGGATCTTCCCGCAGGATTGATTCGAGCAGCGTGACACTCTGCTCGAGCTGGCCGCTATTCAGGTCGCGGATGGCCGCGCGGAGCAGCCCGCGCAAGATTTCCCGATGCAAGGCCGGGTCAGCCCGACTCTGGGTCACCAACTCCGCAAAGGCATTCTGCGCTTGCGCCGTGAAACCTGCCGTCTCCAAACGCACACTGCGATAGTAGGCGGCTGCCGCGGTGTCGCGGCCGAGCTGATCGTCGATGAGTCCGTCCTGGATGATGTAGTAGGAGTTCTGCCGGATGATGGGCGTGCACGCGCCGGCCGTGCGCAGCCA
>CAXUFU010000060.1:9536-10065 GCA_964250275.1 uncultured Chthoniobacterales bacterium
GTAATTGCCGAGCTCCAGCGCTTCGTGCGCGCACCCGATGGCGTGCGCGGTGAGGAACACCGGCAGCAAGGCCAGCGCAAGCAAAGCCACCGTCACCGCGCCGAAGGCCTTCAACGCCTCTCGCAGGCGGCGATAATCCAAGCGGTCTTCGGCCCGCAAAGCGCTGCTCAGCAGGAGGATCGCGCCGGCGACGGCGCAGAGCCAGCCTTTGCCCACCAGATAGCAAAAAGCGTCCGAATAACCGAGCCATTCCACGGTCTCACCCAGTTGCGCCAAGTTGCAGAGATACGGGATCGAGTTGGGGATCTTGACGGCGCCGATCTGCCGCGGGACATCGACAATGGTGACGTCGAGTTTGCGGTCGACACTCTTGCTTTCGGAACTCGCGAAAACGTCGCCGCCCAGCCAAGCGAGATTGCGATGCTGGACCGCCAGCCAGTTGGCCCGGGCGACGGCGCCGGGCGCCAGATAAAGCAGGGAACCAGGCTAAAAGAGCAGGCAGGCGAGCGAGAGCGACGCGGTCAGGCTG
>CAXUFU010000061.1:0-3190 GCA_964250275.1 uncultured Chthoniobacterales bacterium
TCCCTGGCAGGCGGAGCGCCCGCCCTACAATTCGGAGGCCGCCTCCGCAAAGGGCAAGTGGCTACAGTTTTGCTTACTCTGCTCTAGCGGGAGTACTCGGCCAAGCCTTGTAGCTCCGCTTCGCCACGATTGCGGAGTGCTCCGGGTGCAAATTGGTTCACCCTGGCCGCGGCAGAATCTTCGGGGTCAGCCACGCGTTTTGAAGGCAGCCGACTGCCCGCGATGAGGCTAAATAGGGGTTAGGCAGCATCGCGCTAGCTCCCCTGTTTGCCAACGCGTCCCCGTCGGTGCCATCGAGGAGGCCGCTTTACCAAATAAGCTAAGACCCCGAAGCCCCGCAGACGGGGGCTGTACACAGTCCGGCTCGCCTGCCTCAATGGAGAATCTTAACTTTGACCTTGCTGGTGGTTCCCACCTTGTAGCCATGGCCAGGGGAAAGCTTGAGCACCACCAACTTCTGGGCCGCTCCCTCGAGGTTGCCCCGGGGTACGATCTTGATCGGGACGCTCGTCTCGCCTGCTTTGATCTCCTTGGTGGCTTTGAGCAGTTCGTAGTCTTTGCCGTTGATCGCAGTCCCTTTAATCGTGTAACTCACCGTGATGTTACTGGTCTGGGCAGCCAATAAACGAAGCGTAAACTCTGCAAATCCACC
This sequence comes from uncultured Chthoniobacterales bacterium, assembly GCA_964250275.1. GTDB lineage: Bacteria > Verrucomicrobiota > Verrucomicrobiia > Chthoniobacterales > SZAS-18 > CAXUFU01. The sequence continues at coordinate 653 of CAXUFU010000061.1, forward strand.
GCTGCCGAGGGTGACCACCGGAATGGTTGCCACTAGCTTGACGGTCGGCGTGACGCTGGCCGCCGCCTGCGTGCGGAAGGTGAAGATCGTGCCATCATTGTTCCCGGATCCAACCTGCGTCGTGCCATAAAAGAGGTTGTCGCCGTCCGGTGTCAGCGCGCTGATCGGCCCGCCGCCATCCGCCCCGCCGCTAAAGTTGTACAGGGTGGTGACCGCTCCCGCCGGAGTGACCCGGAAAATCGTTCCTCCGCTCAACGTCCCTCCGTATTCCGTCGTGCCGTAGAAGTTGCCGTCGCTGCCCGCGACCAAGGCCGCCGCGGGATTTTGCCCGTCGGTGCCGTCGAAGTTATGCAAATTGGTAAATTCTCCCGTCGATGAAACGCGAAAGATGGTCCCCGGACCATTTACGCCCGTGGTCACAGTGGTGCCGTAGAAGAAGCCGTCGCTCCCGAGCACAAGCGAGGCGAGAGGTCCGCTGCCATCGGTGCTGCCGCTGCCATCATAGCCGTCAAAGCTGTACAAAGTCAGGTAATCGCCCGCCGGCGTGATGCGGAAGACCGTGCCAGCTCCGGACGCGCCACCCATGCGGGTCGTACCGTAGAAATTGCCGTCGCCGCCGGCGATCAATCCGGCCTCCGCATCGGAGCCGTCGTAGCCGTTGAAAGTGTAGAGCAAAGTGAAGCTGCCTGCCGGGCTGATCTTGAAAACGGTGCTCTGCGTGGTGCCATAAAAGTCGCCGTCGGGACCCTCTATTAACGTGCCACCCGGCATATCGCCGTCAGTGCCGTTGAAACTGTGCAGGCTCTTAAATCCGCCTTCCGGGGTGATCTCAAACACGGTACCGTAGCCGTCCGTCCCGCCTTGGGAGGTGGTCCCGTAGAAGTTACCGCCGCTACCCTGCACAAGCCCCGCTATCGGATAAGAACCATCAGCGCCGGTGAAGTTGTGCAGGTTTGTCACCGTTCCCGTGGGCGTGATCCGAAAGACCGTGCCGTGGCTCTCGGTGGTCTCGCCGCCGTCACCGCCGGTGCCGTAGAAATTCCCATCCTGGCCCTTCAGCAGCGCGGACGCGAAAAGCTCGCCGGTGGCGTTAGTGTTGTTCGTCAGTGTCGTCAATGTGCCGCCTGCGCGCACGGCTGGCGTCAATGCGCCACAGGCAACCGCCAAAGCCGTGGCGCAGACCACCCACTTTGCCGCTCGAGCCCAGTCAACAAAAAGAAAATGTCGCCTGTAAGATGTCCCGACTGTCCGATCACATGAAGAAGTCAACGCGTATAAGGGGGGTTTCATGGCACTGAAAACGTTAATGCAGACACCTTCGAATGATTCAAAGGGCGTCTAACCCTCCCAGAATTAAGGAAGCGGATAAGATTGTCAATCTTGCGAACTCACGCATGCAAGCGGTTCGACAGAAACTGTGGCCGCTGTGCCGGTCCTCTGGATCTCGTGGGAGCGCATCGCTCGCGTTCAGTTTGCGGCGCCCCGGCGCCAACGTACCGCCCGGCGCATTCCCCGGACAGAGGTTTAGCGTGCATACGCGGCCAAGCCTTTAAGTTCTAATTCCGCTCTGTCGCGGAGCGCTCCCGGCGGAAACCGGTCAACCCAGGCGGTAGCTGACGCCATGTCACGCAGCGCCCACTGGTGGAGCACGGACATGGCAGCCTCGTTCTGGATCGATCCGCTGGGTATTTGGTCCACCACCACGTTGGCGGCAGCGGCAGGCTCACTTTGAGATTGCACGTAAGCCAAGCGCCCCATCATCTGATCACGCTCTTCGCCGGCCGGACGCTCCAGGGTCCAGGCGTAAGCCGCGGCAACGTCCTGTCCCGCCCATTGCTGCACCAGATTTTCCAGGACGGCTCCCCGCCCCGCTCCCAGGCCGTTCTCTTCAGCGATCTCCACGGCATGCCGGGCGTCCGTCTGGGCAACCTGAAAACAAACATCCGTCAGGGTCGAGTTACGTTCGGTTGCATCCGGCAGCCGGGAAGCCCATTTTTCCGCACCCGCCAAATCCTTTGCTGCCCAATCTTGGGCCACCCGGCGAATGGTCGTTTCGCGCCATCGTCCAGGGGGCAAAGTTTTGGCAAAGCGTCCCGCCCCGGCCGGATCATGCTGGATCCATTCTGCCAGCAGTGAGAATACCACCTCCTGGTTGTTGGGATCGGGGGATGCCATGGCCGCCAGGATCTGGGGGCGCAGGGCATTGCCAAACCGGCTGTCCTCGCTGGAAACCCGGGTCCGGGACAGAGACGCAACGACAGGAGCCTCTGTGAGGCTCTCAGTGCTCGGCTCGTCACCTGGGGCAGGCGAGCTGCTCACGGCGGCTAAGGCCCGCGCGGGCTGCGGCGCCCTAAAACTCGCGCTGGGCGGCGACGATCTCTCGAACAGAAGGAAAACCCCGAGGCAGCCTGCCAGGCCGACTCCGCAGAGAGTTAGCGTTGCTTTCATACCGATGATGGTCGCCTTCTCGAGGCCAAGCGTCCGCGCGACTGGCGCCAGCCAACCGCGCGGACCGGCCCCGTTCACCGGCGAAGTTTA
>CAXUFU010000061.1:3200-5774 GCA_964250275.1 uncultured Chthoniobacterales bacterium
CGCCCTTCGCCCGGGGGTTGGGGCCACACCAACCGGCGGGCCCCGGCCCCGTTCACCGGCGAAGTTTCCAACCGGCCAAGGACGGTGCGAGCTTCGCCAGCTCAGTCAGCGCGGGATGCAGGTGAAATGCTGGTTGGAGCCGCCGTTAGCCTGGTACTGCTCGAACTGCGTCTTTTCCGAAGTCGAGAAACTAGGCAGATCGAGCACCAGCCCACTGTTGCGGTTGTAGAACGCGGTGGACCCATCCGGCTGGCCCACCGGCAGCCACTGGTCGTTGCCCTGGGTACCAAACTGGTACTGGATGATGAGGGCCTTGTTCGCGGTGGAAGCACCCGTGACGTTGAGGTCCAAAGCGCTGTTGGCGTTAAAGATCTGGTAGTAGCCGTTGCTGGTCGGGATGAAGTTCCACAACTGGTTACGGCCATCGTCGTAGTCGTACTGAATGACCGCGGCATCGTTGGCCGTGGAGCCACCGGTGACGTCCAGCACCTGACCGCTAGAGACGCATTGGATCTCATAAACACCCGCCCAGGGGAACGACGTCACCCAGCCATTCGAGATGACTTGCTGGACGCCGGCATACCACACCGCGGCCATTTTCTGATAGCCGCCGTCATTGGGATGCGTTCCATCATTCAGATCGGAAGTGGTGAGAGTGTTCATGCTGACCATCAAGATGTGCCGGCCCGCGCTCGCGCGCGTCTGCACGATGCCGGGGATTTGGCTGTTGTAGGCATTGATGTTCGACTGGACGGTGGCGTTTGCGTTTGGGATCAACTGCGCCACCACGATCGTGACACCAGGGTCATTCGCGAAGATCTGGTCGATCATCGAGGCCAGCCGATTCGGCGCGGTCGACAGTTCATAACTCTGCAGCATGTCGTTGGTGCCAATGTGCAGAGTGACGAGATTGGGCTGGTAGGTCGCCAGCACCCCGTTTAACAAGGCCGCGACCTGATCGATCCGGTAGCCGGAGTGACCTTCGTGATCGGGGTCAAAGGCCGATCCGTCCCGGAGCGAACCAACAAAGTCCGTCTGGTTCCCCGCTCCGACCACGTCATTAAAGAGAGTACCCCGATAACCATTATTATCGGAGCTGAGATAGCCCGAGGTGATGGAATCGCCCAACGGCATCAAGCGGAGCGTGGCGCCTTGCGCGGCAAAGGTAAGACCTAGGAGCAAAAGGCCGGTAACACCGGCGACGCCACAGGCGGTGCGGCGAAGAACCGCAGCCGCTTTTTGGGGGATGTTCAATGAGAGGTTTTTGAGTTGCATAGTAATGGGAATAAAAGGGGGCAAATGAGGAGTACCCGGCACAGTCTCAGGCAGGCGGATAGGTCGCCTGACAAAGCCGGATTGTGCGGCCCAGCGCGGCGTCAGCGGCCGACGGCGGGTCAAAGTTAAGTGCGGCTTTTTTGCCGTGGAGGCTATAAAATACGTGGAGACCAACGGGGGAGCGGCACTGGACCGCCCCCCCTTCGATTTCTTTTACTGCACAGTCCAGCGCTGCTGCGGATTGTTCGAGCCTTCCCAAGCCCATTGGATCAACGGGATGCCGTTGCCGGATTTGCTGCCGCTATCCAGTGAGTTGCTGTTGACCTGATTCCAGATCTTCTGGCTTCCGTCCGACTGCTGGTCGACCCACCACCGCTGATTATCGTTATCGGTATTAGGATAGTATTGGATGACCTGCGCCCCATTCGCACTCGAGCTGTCGTTATCGAGTGCCTGGCCGCTGCGCACACTGAGGATGTTCCAGGAGTTGTCTGAGTTTTGCGTGAAGTTCCACCACTGGGCTGGGCCGCTGTTCTTGCTCCAGAGGATGACTCCCGCGTTCTGGCCGTTGGCTGTGCCGGCGGAGCTGCCGTTATCCACCGCTTCGCCATTTTGCTGGTTGATAATCATGTGGGTACCCATGAACGGATTGATCTGAGTAACCGCCTGGATGACAACCGATGACTCCGCTTCCATTCCCGCCAGACTCGACGACTCCGGCGTCTGCGTGGTCCAGTTGTTCTGGGAGATGTTGTAGTCGGTGCGGCGGGTATTCCAGGCCGCGGTGCAGTTGTTTTCGAGGAACTGATAATAGTTGCCCCACAGATTGTTCTCCCGGGCGAATTTGCTCAACCCGCGGACAAACTGCTCACACCCGAAGCTGCCGTTGGCCGGGTGATCCTCATTCATAATCCCGTTGGTCCCATTGTACTTGGCGACGCAATGGTTGGCGGCCAGCACGGCGTCATTGTAATACTGGGAGTTGCCGGTGAGGCGGTAGAGCGCGTTGGCGGCATTGATAAACAAGCCGCTGTTGTACGAATTATCGTCTGAAGAGAGGTTCTCCCCGTTGGGACCCCAATCTTCGTAGAGCCTGCCGCCGGAAGTATCAAAGAGGTGCGAGCGCACCCAGGCATACAAGGAGATGCTCTTGTTCAGGTAATCAGAGTTGCCGGTCGCATCGTAGATCATGCATCCGGCAATCACTTGCGGAAGATTGCTCAAGCAACCCTTGCCCCCCGCTGGCACGTTGCCCATGTTCTCCCAGATGCCTCCGCCGTAGGTCGTGTCGTAACCGCG
>CAXUFU010000061.1:5795-10052 GCA_964250275.1 uncultured Chthoniobacterales bacterium
CTTGGAAACCGCGGATCAAGGCGATCTCGCACCACTCGAGGTCGTCATCCCAACCGTCTCCGGTCAAGTTCGTGCCATTGACCTGCTCGAAGGTATTGAGCAGGTTCGTGATCAGCGTGCGGTTGGCGGTGGTGGGGCGGCGATCCCAGACGTCTTCTACCGTGGCGATCATGTAGGCCTGTCCCCACAGATAGGCCATCGATCGATCCGAGAGGCTATTACAAAAGTAGGTTTGACCGTTCGATTGAATCAAGAAGGCGTTCAGCCAACCGTTGAAGACGGCGTCGGCGTTCGAAGCGTTCTGCGCCGAAGCGGATTTGAGCGGGACGATAACGGAGGCCAAGGCAAAGGCTCCATAAGCGACGTTGCGGAGGAAGGTTGCATTTTTTAGGGGGGATTTTGCTGGGTACTTCATTTCTGCATTTTCTGTTGGGGGAGTTTACTGAGGAGAAAATGTCACGTTGTTGCCAGGGCAAGCGGCGCTGGGCGTCTAGTCCGGGGCGTTAGCCCAGATCAATTCCAAGGCAGATCGCACTGCTGGAAAGCGTGGGGCGAAAACCGTCCGGCCAAGCGCACAGAACGGCATGCCTCTGAAAATCGGGGGAATTTTCATGTGCTGTTTTCTCTTGGCCGAAGAATTGGCCGTGCTTGCACACGAACAACATTCAGACAGGGGGACAGAGAAAAGAGGGCGTGCGTGATTTTGCCAAATAAGACGCCAATGCGTCAATGACTATTTTCTAAATGTTCGCGTCTGAGGCGGGTTAGGGTCAACTTAGCAAAGGCGGCATGTTTTTGGCCGCCCCAGCCAAGTTAACATTGGAGGAGCATGACTCATGCTAGTAGTTGTCGTTCTCACCTGCAAAACGGCTGCCTCGATTTTGTCCAAAAAGGACCGCCTTTGTTCCTCAACACCTATCTCACCGCCCGGCAGGGAAGCTGCCGCCGAAGTACGTGGAACTGCTCGAAGAACAGTTTGACCGCCATTGCCTGGAAGCGGCAGGCCTGAGCCACGACAAATGCGGGACATTGTGCGCGGCACGATCACGGATGGGGAGATTGATGCTTAGGTTCGCACCCGTGTTGTCCAAGGCAGAGAAGGCCCGGGCTGCCGATGCAATCTCGCGCTACCCGCTGCCGGGTTATGCCGGGAGCAAGAACGTTTTGAAGCGCGCAAACGCGAAGACGGGTTACCGGATCGAACCGACATCCACACACGCGCCGATCTGATCGACGCGGATGAAGGGCGGCTGGTTCGAGAAGGGTCTCCGATTCCCGGCATGGAGCAACAGGCAGTTTTGTCTTGGCACCTCTTTTCCCTTTTGTTATGCACACTCCCTGCAAACGATTTTTCACCGTCCTACATCGATTCCCGCACATGAAACTCCCCCTGCCCGTTTGTCTTTCACGCGCCTTGACCGCCTTCGCGTTGCCCTTGGCAGCATCCCTCACCCTGGCAACACTGGCGCCGGCCTCCACTGCCGCAGCCAAAGAGCCGGTCGTGAACATTGAAGCGACCAACGCCACCACGGGCTACCAGGAGGCACCGGGGATCTTTACGATCACTCTTTCGGAAAAGCAGGACAAACCGGTGACCGTGTTCTACATCATCGAGCCGAGCAGCTCCCCAGGATACGGGCCGGTCAACGGCGTCGATTACAGCCGGCTCTCCGGCATGAAAGTCATTAAGGCGGGCACGACTCACGCCTTGATTCGAGTGGTGCCGACGCAGGCGTCGGATTCTCTCGACGGCGGGTTTGGTCCAGTGGATCTGAAGCTGCGCAAGGGAGCTGGATACACGCTCGGCGCAGATAAGAAAGCGACCGTCACCATTTCCATCGTCTTGCCCTAAGACGCCGGCGCGCGGTGCCGGGGCTGTGCTTCCAGGCTCTCCCGAGGTTCGCAAACGTTCCTGAGGAACGCCTCGGATACGATCAATCCGGGGTTTCCCTGGCAGGGTCGCATCATCTTTCGTGCAGACCCCGGAGCGAACGACCGCCGCGGCATTTCCCCGCTACCTGACGGGCCGCATCGTGGCGGACAGCGCCGCTTTGCAGTGGCCGGGGCTCTTTGCGCGGCGCATGCGCTTCCCCCGCGTGGTGGATCGCTTCCTGGTGCCGGCCACGGCCGAGCCGTTGATCTCCTGCGGGCTGGCCGGCTCGGCGGAGTTCCGGGAGCGCGAGCGCGGGGGAGCGTGGGTGACACGGCACATCAGGCCAGGAGACTTCTTTGTCACGCGCTCGAAGACCCCGTACGAGGTTGGCTTCAGCTCGCCGGCCGGCCAGGAACTCGAAACCATCTCAATTCACTTAGGGATCGATCCGTTCCGAGCGGCTTTGCAGGCGGCACATCCCGGCGGAGCAGACGAAGTGGAGGTTATCGATTTCTTCGGCCGGGATGAAGCCGTCACGCACCTCTGTTTCGCCTGCGCCGGGATGCTGGCGGCTCAGACGCCCGGGAACTCCCGCCGCGTGGCCGATCTCACTCGGCTTTTCGCTTCGTTCCTGGTGGAGAAATACACCGCCGCAGCGATGGAACAACCGGATTTCCGCGGCGGCCTGCCGATCCGGCAACTGCACAAGGTGGAGGACTATCTGAGCGAGCACCTGGCCGAAGATATTTCCGTGGGAGCATTGTCCGCCCTGGTCGATTTGAGTCCCTTCCACTTCTGCCGGGTTTTCAAGCAAACCACGGGCATGTCGCCGTTGCAGTTCGTGACCCGGGGACGCATGGCTCGGGCCCAGCAGCTTATCCGGGAGACCTCGCGCAGCCTGATCGAGATCGGGTTGGATGTCGGTTACACCAGCCCGAGCCATTTTGCGCAGGTCTTCCGGCGAGTGGTAGGGGTGACGCCGACGGACTTCCGCAACGCGTTGTAAACCCGCGCGCCTATTTGGCGCAAGAATGCGACAGTCCAAGCACGAACCCGCGAGAAGTCGGGCTGCCGATGTCCGATGGTGATGCCGTGCCTGCACGGTTCAGGCGCGACAAACAAACCCAGGAATATGCAAAAAATGCAAACACGCACACTCGGCAACAGCAATCTGGAAGTATCCGCCCTCGGCCTCGGCTGCATGGGCATGAGCTTTTCTTACGGTCCGCCCAAAGACGTCAAGGAAATGACTTCGCTGCTCCACGACGCAGTGGACCGCGGCGTGACTTTCTTTGACACGGCGGAAGTTTACGGCCCGTTCACCAACGAAGAGTTGGTCGGGGCAGCCCTGGCTCCGTTTCGCAGCCAGGTGGTCATCGCGACCAAGTTCGGTTTTGACCTGGGCGGCAACGATCATCGCCCGGGTGCCGCCGGTCTCAACAGCCGGCCGGAGCACATCAAAGCAGCCGTCGAAGGCTCACTGCAACGGCTCAAGACGGACGTGATCGACCTGCTCTACCAGCATCGGGTGGATCCGAACGTGCCCATCGAAGACGTGGCCGGCGCGGTCAAAGAACTCATCGCCGAAGGCAAGGTCAAGCATTTCGGGCTCTCGGAAGCCAGCGCGCAAACCATCCGCCGCGCGCACGCCGTGCAGCCGGTGACGGCGCTGCAAAGCGAGTACTCGCTCTGGTGGCGCGAACCGGAAACCAAGACGATGCCGACGCTAGTGGAACTCGGGATCGGCCTGGTGCCTTACAGTCCGCTGGGCAAAGGCTTCCTGACGGGCAAGATCGACGCGAAGACCTCCTTCGATAGCTCAGACTTTCGCAACACGGTGCCCCGGTTTTCGCCGGAAGCGCGTCAGGCCAACCAGGCGCTGGTCGATCTGCTCGGGGAGATCGCGGCGGCTAAGGAGGCCACTCCCGCCCAGATCGCGCTCGGCTGGTTGCTGGCGCAAAAGCCGTGGATCGTGCCAATCCCCGGGACCACGAAGCTCGATCGTTTGGAGGAGAACCTGGCCGGGACGACGGTCGAGCTGTCGGCAGAGGACCTGCGCCAGATCGACGCAGCCGCCGCCAAGATCACGGTGCAAGGCGCGCGTTATCCCGAGCGGCTCGAGCAAATGATCGATCGCTAACCCGCCGGAGGAGGCCGACTGTGGGGCGGGCGCCTCGCCTGCCGGGCCCGGCGTCTCGCTCAAGACGTGCCGGGCCAGGCGCTGGGCCTGGCCTATGGTAGCAGCACGGGGACCAGGCGCGCTCCGCCTGCCGATTACGGCGCTGGGCCTGGCAACCGGAGCGGTCGCCCTGCAGTCGGATGCCTTGGCAAGGCTGGTCATCCGCGCATTTGGCAGCCAGTTCTTGGGGCACAATACGTCCTTA
>CAXUFU010000062.1:0-9984 GCA_964250275.1 uncultured Chthoniobacterales bacterium
TCATCGGCGCGGGCACGGCCGGGTTGGTCACGGCCGCAGGCACCGCGGGGCTCGGGGGCCGGGTGGCGTTGGTCGAACGGGGACGCCTGGGTGGCGATTGCCTCAACGTCGGTTGCGTGCCGAGTAAGGCGCTGATCTCTTCGGCCCGGCTCGCCCAGGCCAGCCGCGAGGCAGACCGCTGGGGACTGGAGGCGCAGGACCCGCGCTTTTCCTTAGCAGCAGTTTTCGCGCGGATGCGTGCGCGTCGAGCACTCATCGCCCCGCACGATTCGCGGGAGCGGATGGAGTCGCTCGGGATCGATGTGTTCGCGGGTCAAGCCCGGTTTCTTTCCCCACGGGAAGTGCTGGTCGGCGAGGATGTCCGGCTGCGCGCCAAACACTTCGTCATCGCCACCGGCAGCCGGCCTGCCATCCCGGCGATCCCGGGGATCGAGGCCGTGCCGTACCTGACGAACGAGACGATCTTCGATGCACTCGAGACCATTCCCGAGAGCCTGGTGATCCTCGGGGGTGGTCCGATTGCCTGCGAAATGGGCCAGGCGTTGCAAAGGCTCGGTGTCCGGATCACCATCCTGCAAAAGGGCGATCGGCTGCTGCCAAAGGAAGACGCGGACGTAGCCGAGTGCGTGGAGCGGACGCTCGGGCAGGAGGGCGTGCTGGTGCGCAAGCGAGCGGAGGCGAAGTCCGTCGCCCGCCTGGCAGCCGGCATTGTGGTGACGCTGGAGGACGGTTCAGCCGTGACCGCCGCCGGGTTGCTGATCGCAACGGGCCGGGAGCCGCGCGTCGAGGGCTTGGGGCTGGAGGCCGCCGGTGTCAATACCACGCAGACGGGTATTCAGGTCGATGCCGATCTGCAAACCAGCCAGCCCCACATCTACGCCGCGGGCGACGTGGCGGGGCCTTTTGCCTTCACGCATTTTGCCGAGTACCAGGCCCGGGTGATCGTCCGCAATCTCGTGGCGCCGCTGCCCTGGCTGCGGCAAAAGGTCGATTATCGGGTCATGCCCTGGTGCACCTACACGGCGCCGGAAGTTGCCCGCGTGGGCCTCAATGAGGACCAGGCGAAAAAGCAGAATATTGCCTACGACCTGTTCACCACCAGGATGGACTCCGTGGACCGGGCCATCGTCGAGAGCGAAGAGGCGGGATTCGTCAAGGTGCTGACCGCCCGCGGCAGCGATAGGATCCTGGGCGTCACGCTGGTGAGCGCCCACGCGGGCGATCTGCTCCAGGAGTTTGTTCTGGCCATGAAATACGGCCTGGGCCTGAGCAAGATCGGCGCGACTATCCATCCCTACCCGACCTTTGGCATGATTGCCAGGCAGGTCGCGGGCCAGTACGACAAGAAGCGTTTGACGCCCCGGTTAAAGCGCCTGTTCACGTGGCTCTACCAACGACAGCTCCGCTGAAAGGACACCTTGCGCATGGGAACCGGTAAGCAAGGCGGGTGGAAGGACTGGCTGACGTGGAAAACGGGCGTGGTGGTACTGATTGTCGCCGGGTTGCTGGCGGCGGGTCATTTTCTGCCGGTGGCAGCCTGGTTCCAGCATCTCAATGGCTGGATCGGGAGCCTGGGCTGGGCGGCTCCGCTCACGTATGTTGCCATTTACATCCTGGGTACCGTTGCTTTTTTGCCGGGCTCGGTCTTGACCATCGGCGCGGGGATCCTTTTCGGCTTGTGGGGCATCCCCGTTGTTTCCGTGGGTGCCACGATCGGCGCTTCGCTGGCGTTTTTGATCGCCCGTTACCTCGCGCGGGAGAAGATTGCGGCTTGGGCGGAGGGCAACGCTCGGTTTCAGGCTATCGACAAGGCGGTTGGTGCACAGGGCGGCAAGTTGATCGGGCTCCTGCGGCTCAGCCCGGTGATCCCGTTCAACGTGAGCAACTATTTCTATGGGCTGACCAGGGTGGGTTTCTGGCCCTACGTGCTGGCGACGTGGGCCGGGACGTTGCCAGGCACTTGCCTCTACGTCTACCTCGGCGCGGCCGGCAAAGCGGGACTGGGCGGAGGGCACAAATCGCACAGTCCGTTGGAGTACGTCCTACTGGGCGTGGGCCTGTTGGCCACGATCGTGGTGACGGTCATCGTCACCGGCATCGCGCGGAAGGCGCTGGAGAAAACCGCAGTCGCCGGTGCGCAGCCGCCACCGTGACAGGGCATCCACTCCAGTGACATGGCCGAATACCTTGTGATGACCTTGCGTAAAATCCCCGTTCGACTCTCCGCGGTCGCCGCCGCGCTCGCTTTGCTGGCGTTTTCCTTCGCCGCCTTTACCTCTGTGGAAGCGGCGGACGCACCGCCGCCCTCGCCACTCAATGTGCCCAGCGGCATCAACCCGCAAGCCTTTGACGCGCTGCTCAAGAAGTACGTCAACGACCAGGGCCTGGTGAACTACTCGGCCTGGAAGAACAATGCCGCCGATGTGGCGTCGCTGGCCGGGTTTCTCAAGGAGTATGCGCCAAAACCGGAAAAGGCGGCGGCGGGCAACGAACGCGCCGCCGCTTTGGTCAACGCCTACAACGCGGGAGTGTTGAGCTGGATCCTCAAGAATTATCCCACCGACAGCGTCTGGGAAACCCAAGACGCGTTCACCGCCAAGCGTTACACGATCGGGGGCCGGCAGGTCGCGCTCAACGACATCGAAAACGGCGCTTTGCGGCCGCAGATCGGGCTGCTCACCCACAGCGTGCTGGTCTGTGCGGCGCGCAGTTGCCCTCCCCTGCAGAAAAGCGCGTATACCGGCGTTGATTTCGAAGCTCAAGATGCGAAAGCCTACCGGGTCTGGCTGGGCCGCCCGGACCTGAACACGTTCGAGCCCGGCGATAAGAAGGCGGAGATCTCGAGCATCTTCAGGTGGTACAAGGAGGACTTCGACGCGGCGGGTGGCGTGAAGAAGGTGCTGGCGGAAAAGGCGCCCGAGCAAGACCACGCCTTCCTGGCAGGCGGCGATTACGAAGTAAGCTATCTTTCCTACAACTGGGGCTTGAACGACCAGGGTGAACACGGCCGGAGCTACAGCAAGCTGGACCTGGTTATCGATCATCTCTTCCACTGACCCCGGCGAGCCATTTCTCAAGCGCCGTGGTCCCAAAACCATGGTGTCCATCATCATCCCGACGCTGAACGAGGTGGCGGCTTTGCCGTCAACCCTGGCCGCCGTGGAGAAGGCGGCGGCGGGTCAGGTTTTCGAGGTCGTGGTGGCGGACGCCGGGAGCACCGATGGAACGGTGGAAGTCGCTGCAGCGCTCGGGTATTTGTGTATCCCGTCGCCGCGGGTGCAGCGCGCGGCGCAAATGAACGCGGGCGCCGCTCGCGCCCGGGGAACGATCCTGCTTTTTCTGCACGCAGACACGCTGCTAGCTCCGGGAGCGCTTGCGAGCGTCGAGGCAACCTGCGGGCAACCCGGGGTGGCGGGTGGCGGATTCGCGCGCCGTTATCATTCGCCTTCTCTGTGGCTGCGGCTGACCTGCGTGCTCGCGCAATGGCGTAACCGCTGCGTCGGCTGGCATTTGGGAGATCAGGCGATTTTTGTGCGCCGGCCGGTGTTCGAGCAACTCGGCGGGTTTAGCGACTTCGACGTTTTTGAGGACGTCGACTTTTCCCGCCGGCTCGCCCGCGCCGGGATGGTACGGACGCTTTATCCCCCGGTGGTTTCTTCCGCGCGCCGTTTCGCCCGGGACGGCGCTTTTCGCCGCAGCCTGGCGGATGCGTGGTTGATGCTCCGGTATTTGTTGGGCGCGTCGCCGCATCTTCTGGTGCACGCTCGCGTCGATGGGTCAGCTACCGTCCCGGACGAGAGTCTTGTTCCGCGGCCGGTAGTACCAGGCATGCAACCGGTGCGGCGAGGCGCCGAAAACGTAGAGGAATAGCAACCCGGCGTTGGTGAGCGTGCTGTGCCAGCGGCCCTGCTCGAGATGCTTGCGGGCGGACGACCCAATGGCCGGCCTCAAAACCGCCAGGCGTCCCCGGCGCCGCAGCCGGCAGGAAAATTCCACGTCTTCCATCAAAGGCACGTCGGCAAAGCCGCCCATTTCCTCGAAGACCCTCCGGCGCACGAAGATGGACTGATCGCCGAACACCGGGCCGAAGCGCCGGCAGCGCAGAGCTTCCAGCGGTTCCAGCCAGCGCAGATGGGGATGCCGCTCGTCGAAGCGCCGGCGGAAGGCGCCGCCGCACAGTGCGGGATCGGCCATCGCGGCCTCCAGGCTGCTCAAGTGTTCCTCGGTCAGATCCGTGTCGGCATGGTGGAACAGCAGGATCTCGCCCCCGGCGATCCGGGCTGCTTTGTTCATTTGCGTGCCGCGGCCTGTCCGCGGGCAAGTCACCCGTCGCACCGCGGAAGAGGTGGCTCGGACCGACCCTTTTTCTTCCGCCGACGCGATCAATACTTCACGCACCGCCTCGTGTTGCAACCACCGCGCCGCAACTGCTTCCGGGACCGCGTCGTTTCGCCAGCACGGTACGATGATACTGATGCCGCTGCCGCAAGCGGCCACGCGATTTCGTTCTGGCAAGATGGAAGACCGCATCGTTCCCCAGAGGCGCTACGCAGTGCCCGCCACCGCCGTTTCGGCTGCCCGAGCGGCAAACCGATCGGTCGGCTGCGGCTCACCGGCCAGGGACGGATCGTTCAGCCGTTCGTCGTAAACCTCGCTCCAGCGTTGCTGATTCATGGCGCACATGGGGATGGCTTCCCACTCGCCGCTCGCGCGATTTTTCACCGCGCCCTTGAACACGCACGAATCCAGCCTGGCCTGGGTCGTGGCATTTTGCGGAGCGTCCGCGACCTGATCGGCGTCCATGAAGTTGTGAATGCCGAAGCCGACCGTATGCGCTCGCCCCGCCAGCAACGCCCCCAGAAACTCGACCGGGATCTTCTTGCTCAGCAGCAGCGTGACGACGTGCGCCAGCAAGCGGCCAATCAGAAGCGGGTTCTGCCACAGGATGCCCAGGAGCCGGAACGGCGTCGTGCGCGCATCATCGGAGACAAACGAGACCCCGCCGACGTTCGCCAGCAGTTCCTCGTAGAGCTCCTTGGTTCGTGCATCCTGCGGCGGGAAAACGATGAACTGCCCCGTGCGCTGGGAAACGAGCAACGGCACCCAGGAGTTGCAATCGGGGTGGCCGAAGATGGAAAACTCGCGCTCCAGCGGCAACCCCGTGCCTTCGCAAAGCTTTTGCCACGCCACCTCGGGCGTGGCTGGCGTGGCGGAAAAGATCGTGCGCCCCGTGTCGGCTTCGGGTTGAAAAGAGAAGAGGCGCCAGAGAGACGTCCGCTCCGGTTTTTCCAAAGCCCAGCGCACGATCTCCGGCACGAACGCCACGTTGCGTCCGGTCACCGTGCAGTTGTGGGCAAACTCGAGCGGCAGGCCGGTCTTTGCCCGCATTTCCAGGCCCAGCCGGGTAAACGCGTCCCGCACCGGGTGCAAATCGGCCTCACTCTGGATGCGACCGATGGGATACCCATGCCGCCCGGCCTGCGTCATGTCGATGTGGATAGCAACTTGCCTCAGTCCGCCTTCGACCATCAGCTTCTCCAAAAACTCCGGGTGCTCGATCAGCGTTTGCCCATGCGTCATCAGCATCGGGATCAGGCCCGTCTTGATCGCGTAGCGGACAATCTCGACGAGTTCCTCCTGGCGCCCGCTGCGCCAATAAGCATCGGCCACATCGCCGCCCGTGAGTTGCAGCCCGCCGCCGGGTCCTTGGAAGCGGCGATTGGCGTCGATCTGCTCCTTCATCTGGGCCAGGGAAGGGATGGGTACTTCGTTGGCGTTTTTAGGCAGATAACAGTGCGTGCAATGAAACGAGCAGTAGCTCGCTCCCGTGGTGAAACCGCAATGGGTCAAATGCCGGCCGCTGATCTGGCTCGACGTTTGTAATTCCGGCGGCAGCGAGGCCCAGCGGGTCCGTAGCAGCTCAGATTTTTCGCCCCCGATCGGGTGCCGGAAAGCCTGCCAGCGCGCCCGCCATTTGCTCGGACGATGGGGCGTGGCGGTTTTCGCCATCACCGGGGCGTCGAACTCAGTGGGCTGCGTCGTTGAGGCTCCAGTCATAGCTCAGGTAAGAAACTTTGGCGTCGGGCGCCAAGGGTGGCTTGCGGTACTTTTCGATGAACCCTACCACACCACCAGCGGCTTGGAAGTCGCCCGCGTCCCAATCGGAAATCCTGGAGACATCCGCCTTTTTTCCGGCCACTGTGATGCGGTTTCGCGTGCAGAAGCCGAAGAGCCGGTCGGTCCACGCATCCGCGCGGCAAGCCGGGACGGACCGCAAAGTGAAAGCCCGCGCCAATAGCAGTTGTTTCATCGCAGGGGCTTTTTCGTGGACTTTGGGACTAAATCACCAGCATGATCAGATCCGCCACAGCCTCCAGGCAGGATGCCCTCCACCGCAGTTTCCTTGCGAAACGAACCTGAACCGACTCCTCCGTCCATCCGATCCTCCATGAGCACAACCATCAATCCCGAACTTGCCGTCAAAGAACGCTACGCGAGTGGCGCACAAAACCGCGAGGCCGCCTTGTGCTGTCCGGTGGAGTACGATCCGCAGTATCTGCAGGCGATCCCAGCGGAGGTCATCGAGCGCGACTATGGCTGTGGCGACCCGAGTCAGTATCTTCGCCAGGGCGAGACAGTGCTCGATCTCGGTAGCGGCACCGGGAAGATCTGCTTCATCGCCGCCCAGAAGGTTGGCGCGACCGGCAAGATCATCGGAGTGGACATGACCGATGAAATGCTCGATGTGGCCCGGCGCAACGCTCCGGTCGTGGCCGAACGGATCGGCTTTGCCAATGTGGAGTTTCGCAAGGGCCGCATCCAGGATCTCGGCCTCGATTTGGAACGTCTCGACTCCGCCCTGCGCGAACGGCCCATCACCGACGCCGCCTCCTTCCTGAAGGCCGACGAACTGGCCGCCGAGTTGCGCCTCAAGCACCCGCTCGTCGCGGATCAATCCATCGATGTGGTCGTGAGCAACTGCGTGCTCAACCTCGTGGACTCCCGCGCCAAGGGCCAGCTCTTCGAGGAAATCTTCCGCGTGCTCAAGATCGGCGGCCGGGCCGTAATCTCCGACATCGTCAGCGACGAGCCCAGCCCTGAGCATCTGCAAAACGATCCCGAACTCTGGAGCGGCTGCATCTCTGGCGCGCTGACCGAGGACGGTTTTCTGGCCGCCTTCCAGAAGGCCGGTTTCTACGGCATCCGCCTCCTCAAGCGCGACGTGCAGGCGTGGCAGACCGTCGAAGGCATCGAGTTCCGCTCCGTGACCATCGAGGCGTTCAAGGGCAAGCAGGGTCCGTGCTTCGAGCGCAATCAGGCGGTGATCTACAAAGGCCCGTTCAAGGAAGTGCTCGACGACGACAACCACCGCATGGAGCGCGGCGGACGCTACGCCGTCTGCGACAAGACGTACAATCTCTACCGCAAGGCTCCCTACGCGGAGTATTTCGAGTTCATCGAGCCCCTCACGCCCATCGCGCTGGCGGCGGCCAAGCCCTTCGATTGCTCGCACACCGCGCTACGTCATCCGAAGGAGACCAAGGGTCAGGAATACAACGCCAACATCGCGGCCACCGCCTGCTGCACCGACGGCGGCTGCTGTTAATTCCCTGGCGCCATGCCCTCGTCTTCCCCGGAACCCATTGAAGACCTCTCCGGCCGTGCGCATCTCACGGAGCAGGCGCACCCCACAAGGAACCTGCTGCCCGCCTGGTTCGTCGGAGAGTTTTTCGGCACCTTCCTGCTGGTTTTCTTTGGGTGCGGAAGCGTCTGCGCCGCCGTGCTGACCGGCGCGCAGCAGGGTATCTTCCAGGTGGCCATCGTCTGGGGTCTGGGCATTGCCACAGCGATCTACCTGACGGGCTCCCTCTCCGGCGCGCACCTCAACCCGGCAGTGACGCTGGCGATGGCGGTCTGGGGCGGCTTCCCAGCCAGGCGGGTACTGCCGTACATTGTCACGCAGATCTTCGGCGCCTTCGTCAGCGCGGCGGTGTTGTACGTGGTCTTCGCCGGCGCGCTCAACGTCTTTGAGCACAAAAACGGCATCGTGCGCGGCCTGCCCGGCAGTGAACTGAGCGCGAAGGTCTTCGGCGAATACTACCCGCCGCCCAGCGCGCAGTCACCGTCCGATGCCCCGCCGAGCGCGCGCCTGCCCGCAGGGTCGATCGACGCCCTGGTTACCCCTTGGAGCGCCTTTGGCGTTGAGGTCATCGGCACAACGGTGTTGTTGCTCGTGATCTTCTGCTGTGTGGACGAGCGAAACGCGAACCGCCCGCAAATCCTCACCGCCGCCAGCATCGGCCTCACGGTCACTCTTCTCATTTCGCTGCTCGGTCCGTTGACGATGGCGTGCTTCAATCCGGCGCGCGATCTTGGCCCACGCTTGTTTTCCGCCGTGGCCGGCTGGGGCAAGGTGCCCTTCACGGCCAACGGTCAGGGATGGTGGACGGTGTACATCGTTGCGCCCATCCTCGGCGCCCAAATCGGCGGCGCGATTTATCGGCTCTTCTTCAAATCGGCTTATGCCGGGTTGTAAGCGGGCTCGCGCTGGCGGATGCGGCGCGCGGTGCAGTGGAGTAGAGTAAGCGTGCCGGCTGTTCCCGCGCCATGAACCGTTTCGCTACCTCCCTCGCCACGCACGGACTTCCGCTGCGGCATGCCAAGACGCGCGTTTTGCAGATCAATGTCGGCAAGCTCTGCAACCTGACGTGCGCCCATTGCCACGTGAACGCGGGGCCCAAGCGCAAGGAAATCATGACGCGCGAGACCGCCGACCGCATCCTCGACTGGCTCGGACACACCGACATCCCCGTGGTCGATCTGACCGGCGGCGCACCGGAAATGGTCCCGGATTTCCGTTACTTCATCGCACGTCTGACCTCCATGACCCCGCGCCGTCACGTGCTGGACCGCTGCAACCTGACGATCCTGCTGGAACCTGCTTTCGACGGCCTGGCCGAGTTCCTGGCCGAGCATCAGGTGGAAATCGTCGCGTCCATGCCCTGCTACTCGGTCGCAAACGTGGACGCCCAGCGCGGCGACGGCGTGTTCGACGCGAGCATCCGCGCGCTTCAACTCCTCAATCGCCTCGGCTACGGACGCGACCCGCTCCTGCCCCTCAACCTCGTTTACAACCCGCTAGGCGGTTCGCTGCCCGGCCCGCAGGCGGAGCTGGAGGAAGACTACAAGCGCGAACTCCTGGCCCACTTCGGCATCGTGTTCAACGCGCTTTACACGATTACCAACGTGCCCGTGAGCCGGTTTGCGTCTTACCTGCGCAACAACAACCAGCTCGGGGCCTACATGGATTTATTGGTGGAGTCGTTCAACCCGGCGGCGGTCCAGGGGCTAATGTGCCGGGACACGATTAACGTGAGTTGGACGGGCGAGGTCTTCGACTGCGACTTCAACCAGATGCTCAAGATGCAATGGCGCGACGGTGAGGGCACAGATCAGCGCGGCCTCTCCCTCTGGGACGTCGACCCGGCAACGGTGGAAAACCGGGAAATCCTCACCGGCGACCATTGTTTCGCCTGCACCGCCGGGGCCGGGAGCAGTTGCGGCGGGGCCTTGGTGTGAAAGAGGCAAACGACTGATTCTAACCTCACGGTTTTACGGTTTGGTGTGTCTTGCTGCAGTGCACACGGGTTCAGCGCGTGACGGGTTGGCCCCGCGCGAGCAGTCGCGACACGAGCACGGCCCGGAGGTCGGCCACCGCACCCGGACAGAAGAGCACCTCGCGCGATGGTTCGCTGAGGGGTTCGGGACTGGCGACCAAATGGATGTCGCGTGGGTTGTCACCGGAACGCGCACCGGGGTCGCGCGTGATGACGGCGTAACGATGTTCGTGGGCCAGCAACTGCGGGTGCGACGCGGCCAGCACGGCCAGACAGTCGAACACGATTGCGCCGTCGGTGCCGAAGCACAGACGCCAGAGCCGCATCCAGAGCCACGCCTTTTCCGCGAGGTATCGCCCCTCCCGCC
>CAXUFU010000063.1:0-9914 GCA_964250275.1 uncultured Chthoniobacterales bacterium
ATATTAACACCCACTACCATGATTGGAGCGGGCGGCACCTCGTACGGGGCGGCAGAAGGTGTCAACACGGGCAGCGCGACTCCTATCAGCGGGTATGACGTCCATTCCATCACCTATAGTATCACCTACAATACGCTTGCCGTTCCCGAACCGTCGTCTTGGATGTTACTCTGCATTGGTGGGGCTCTGGTGACTTTGTTGGCTGCTCGCCGTCTTCGCCTAACGCGTTGATGTCGGGATTGTGGCAGCGGCGCTCCAATGGCGGGTAGGGGCGCTGGGGTTTGGCCCGCTGTAAGCATCTTTCCTGGCACATCTGGGCAGATGGCGCGTTCTAAGAGCAGGATAACCTGAACTGTAGCTGCTAGAGCAGAGCAAGAAAACTGTAGCCACTTGCCCTTTGCTGAGGCGGCCTCCGAATTGTAGGGCGAGGAGCTATTCTGGACGGGCAGCGAAGCTTCCGTCCCTTGAATGGCTATATGGACGCCTGAACGCGTGCCAGTTAGCTGCGACAGGGCCCTGTCCCTTGGAGCGGGTGGGCTTTCTGCGCCGGCCCGTTTGTTTCCGGAGACACCGATTGTCGCGGCACGTTCTCCAAACATCTTGGGACGGCTCGGACTGGAGGCTTGGCGACAGGTCGTGGGCGAGGGCGACAAAGCCCGCCCCTACCCTTTCTTTGGAGGCCGCTCCGCGGCGGCTACAAGTGTCAGTGGAAATGCCACTAAGTGCATTTCCAATGTCCGTGTGGAGCAGGGCGCTTCGTCGCCGTGTCCGCCGGGAGCTAACTTGTTAGTCCCTCATGTACGACAGGAACTTCAGCTCAAGGCGGGCTAATGGGATTTGTCGGGAAAGGAATGGGATTCGTCGGAAAGGGCGTAGGGCCCGCGATGGGCGTAAAAAAGGGCGCCGGAATCACCGGCTTGAGAGTCGGCTTGATCAAAGGCGCGCTGACCGGCACCAGAACGATCCCAGTGACCGGCAAAAGTGTCATCGACAGCGCCGGAAGCGCCACGGTGCTCGTCAGCGCAGCCGCGGCCGAGCTCAACTGAGCCGGCGTGGTTCCCGCCAGGATCGGGCGAAGCTCGCCACCGAATGACCCGGATTGGGCCAGCAGACAAATGCCGCAGACGACCGCGAGCGATGTACCAAGCAGACTTTTAATGCGCGTCATTTGTGGGACCTCTTCTTATCGAGAAGCTTCTTAACACGTAGTGCTGGCATGTCAACGCTTTTCCCGCGCGTTCGAACGACGACGAAGAAGGAGCGAAATCCTTTTCGCTGCACTCGGGAGGAACAGCGTGGAACCAAGCACCTTTGTTCTGGCTTCGTGCACCGATCCTGTATACTCCCTGTGCGGCGGCTCGGACGAAGGCAGAACCATGCCACCTATCCCTCGTGAACAGAGAAGCGCGCGCGCATCGAGGCGTATCCAGACCGTCTCGGACAATTGCGAGACAACAAACCACGTGCTGGCGGCTGACCCGTGGCCGGCTGATTCTTGCGCTGCTGCTGGCCATTGTGGCTTCCGCCGGCGCCCAGTTACCTGAGTTTGCCGGGGTCAATCCGATGGAAGACGCTGTGCGGGAAGATGAATTCCGCTCGCGCTGGGCCGATTACCAGGTGGACAAGGCGCAAGTGGCGACGGCGGGCCCAGCCGATGAAACCGACGACCAAGGCGGGCTGCTGAGTGCCTTCGGCCGTTCGTTCAACGACCACTTCCGCACCGGGCCATTGCAATTGCGGGCGGATCTCTCGGCCGGTTATGAGTTTACCAACGAAGAGGCGCTCAAGGTGGAAGATCCGCACGGGACCGAAAGCAGCCCGTTTCTCGGCCCGGCGCTAGGGGTCTTTTACAACCAGGAACTCGGGCCGTTGACCATCTCTGCCCGGTATTCGGTTGGCTACGTCTATTATCTCGACCAGTCCTATCTGGTGGCGGATCACAACGGCGGCATTTTCTCGCAAACCGCCGGCTTGAACCTGGCGCTCGAAGGCAAGCGCACGGCCTTGCACTCGGTCACCAGCGCCTCCGACGGCAACGGCGAAGACATCGAAAGCGGGGAGTTGCGCAACCAGCTCTCGATCAGCGAAGCGCTGGATGGCATTTACACTCTGACCGACTTTACGCAGGTCGGCGCTTCCGGCCAGGCGGGCTACATCTCTTATTCGGGCGGTACCGTGGACAACACCACCACGACGACCATTACCGGCCAGATTTTTGCCGACTACGTCATCACCGGGAAAACTCGCCTGCGGCTCGAACTTGGGGCTGGTGACGAAACCCAAACGTCGCCTGGTGCCCCCGATAGCGACCTGAGTTTTTACCAGGCGCTCTTGCACGTCAATTACCTGCCTGCGCCCAAGCTCTCGCTCGACGGCGGCCTGGGCTGGGGCGTCCAAAACAACACCGCGGTGCTCGGTCAGCCTGGCACCGATTCTCACCCTGTTTACACGATCACCGTGAGCTACGCTCCGACGGAAAAGACCTCGGCTGCCGTCCACGTCGGTTACGAGGGTACCGACATCAACCCGGATTTCTCTCTGGGCGTCAACTACCAGCCGCGCCAGAACACCACCGTCAGCCTCTCGATCTATCAGAACAGCAATTTTTCCACGTTTCAGGCCGCGGAAAACCTCACGACCAGAGGTGCTCTGCTTTCCATCCAGCAGCGCTTCTTCGAGAAGGTCCAGATCGCACTTTCCACCGGGACGGAGCAATCAGAGGGGTATCTGGCGTTGGATTCCGGCCGGCAGTCCGGTTTCTCGGAACCGTACTACTTTGGGGGTGTTTCCTTGCTCTGGCAGTTTAACCCGTCGTTCGCGTTGCAGGGCTATTACCGTGGTTACACCGGAGAGGCCGGACTCGCGGTGACCGGCCATGGCTTGCAATCGACCGCTTCGCTAAGTCTGCGCTTGACTTTCTAGGTTCCATCGGCCTTGTGACAGGGTTGCCCATGAAGAAAAATTGGTCGTGCATGCTGGCGGGAGCGGTCCTCTTGGGAGCCGGTTTCCAAACGTCTGCGCCGGCCCAAAACCCCGTGCCGGTTTCACCGCCGTCATTGCTGTCCGAACATACTACCGGCACCGCGCCGGCGGTCGCCCCGACGCCGGCGGTGGCACCGGCCCCTAATCCGGTAAACGCAGCGGTGGTGGCTGCCGGTGCTGACTACGTGCTGGCGCCCTCGGACACGGTGGAGATGACCATCTTTCACGAGCCGGATCTGACCACCCAAACGCGTATTGCCAGTGATGGGTCGGCGCAGTTTCCGCTCATCGGTGAGGTGAAGATCGCCGGGTTGGCCATGCGCGACGCCCGGGAACTGATTCGGCGCAAGTACGACGCGGATTATCTGGTCGAGCCCCAGGTTTATCTGAACGTCGTCGGCTATGCGGCCCGTAAGTTCACGATTCTGGGCCAGGTGGCCAGGCCGGGGGCCTACGATTTTCCTCCGGGCGAACACCTCACGTTGTTGGAGGCCGTGGGCATGGCCGGCGGCTTTACCCGGCTGGCAAATGAAAGCGGCGTGACGATCAAGCGCGCCGCTCCCGGTTCGGAGAAAACGCTGAAGGTAGACGCCAGGAAACTGTCGGCGAAGAACGGCAAGCCTTTCGAACTTTCGGCCGGGGATGTGGTTACCGTAGGAGAGAGCTGGTTTTGAGAGGCCGGCTCCTGCGCGTGCCGGCGGCAAATTCAGCTCTTGACCCCGCACTGCCGGCAGGATCGTTGTCCCGAGGTATGACCGGCGAGGTGCCGCTGGACCTCAACGTGCTTTGAGGAACCCCTGTCAATGAACAGTGAAGATTATCCGATTGAGAACCGCGTCGCCGGAACCGCCAGCGGCATTGATTGGCAGGAATATTACCATGCGGTCCGCAAGCGGCTTTGGATCGTGATCCTATGCGTGGTCTTGGGAGCGATCGGGGCCGCGGCGTACATGAAGGGTCAGCATCAGACGTTTCAGGCGCGCTCGGTTCTCTTCATCGACCAGGAGCGCTCCCGGGTGTTGGAGAAGGTGCAAAGCGTGCGGGACGAGCAGATCCTCAGCCTGGACATGATCAACACGGTGGTTGACTTGTTGCGCAGCTATCCCTTCGCCGAGCGCGTGGCCAGCCGGCTCAAGCTCGCTGGCGACCCGCGCTTCCTGGCCGGGCTCACCGAGCAAGCGCCAACCAACCTGACCACGGACGATGCTGCCGCGCTGCTCGTGACCCATGTGACGGCCAGTTATCGCCCCAAGACGCGGCTCATCGATATCTTTATTACCCACCCCGACCCTGCCATGGCGGTGGAGCTGGCCAATGCCTATGCGGACGAATATCTGCGCTACGGCTTCGACCAGCGAGCGGAGGCAAACAAGGCGGCCAACCAGTTCCTGCTGGATGAAGCGGAACGCCTGCAAAAACAGGTGCTCGTTTCCGAAGAGGCGATGCAGAGCTTCCGGGAACGCGAGCGCTCCGCCTCGCTGGAAGACATGCAGCAGGGCTCGGAAGCAAAGTTGGCCGATTACACCAAGGAAATCGAAGATTCGGAGCACAAGCTTTTCCAACTGGATAACGACCTGAAAGCGGCCGGCGCCAAGCCGGGCGACGTGGAGACCCTGTTGCGCTTGCCCAGTGTCGCGGCCCAACCGCGGGTCGCCGAAATCAACCAGGCAATCGCGGACGCCGACCGGCAGCTTACCTTGCTCAAGCAGCGTTATCGCGCCAAGCACCCCGCTTACATCGCGGCGCAAACGCAGCTCGATTCTCTCAAGCGCAACCGCAGCGAATTGTTGCAAGACGTGGTGAACCTTTTGCAGGGAGAGCGGCAGCGGCTGCAAGCTCAGCACGACGCCTTGATCGCAGCCAAGGCACAACAGGAAACCAACCTGCTTTCGATCACCGGCAAGTCCGTCGAGTACAACGACCTCAAACGTAAACTCGAGACCAATAAGGCGATGTACAACTCGGTCGTGGGTCGAGTGGCAGAGATCGACGTCACCAAAGGCATGACCGATTCTCAGGTGGAAATCCAGGAACACGCGACCGGAGCGGCGCCCATCATGGTCAGCTTGCCAAAGGTATACGGCCTGGGATTGTTGCTGGGGTTGGCTGCTGGCGTTGGTGTCGCGCTCGGCATTCACTTCCTGGATCACTCCGTCAAGACGGTCGATCAGGCGGAACATCTCGCCGGTGTGCCGGTGCTCGCGGCAGTCCCAAGAAAGGCGAACTCCGATCCGCGGATCCTGGATGTGGTGGCCGACCGGGAGGGAATCATAGCAGAATCGTTTCGTTCTTTGCGTACCACGCTCGCGATGCCGGTGCACGCCGGTGAACGCCGGACATTCCTGTTTACGAGCGCCTCGCCTTCGGAAGGCAAAACCTTCTGCAGCTCGAACTTCGCTGCGTCGCTGGCGCAGCAAAATTTTAGAACGCTGCTGATCGATGGCGATCTGCGCCGGCCCATGGTTTCGCGCATCTTCTTCGGGGAGAACCGGAATCCGGGATTGTTTGAGATCCTGGACGGGAAAGCGAGCTTCACGGAGTCTATCTGCCCGACCAAAGTCGAACACCTTGATGTGTTACCTGCCGGCATGCGGGGGCCAAACCCCTCCGAACTGCTGGCCTCGCCGCAGTTACTCGAGTTATTCAAGCAAGCGCTGATCTCTTACGACCGGATTGTCATTGACACCGCGCCCCTTTTGGCCGTAAGCGATTCCCTCCTGATCGCGCCGCACGTGGATGCGACTTGTTTGGTTTTGCGGGCTTTCAAGACCCCGCGCAAAACGCTGCAGCGGGCGTTGCGCTCCCTCGAAGAGATCAACTGCCATCCTTCGGGGGTCGTCCTGAATTTCCTGCCCAGCGGGGCGAAAAACAATTACTACTATTCCGGCAAGTACCACGGCGCTTACGGCGAAAAAGGTGTCTACGGCACCTGAGGCAAGCGTAGCTCTGACGGCCTCCAAAAACTAGGTAGGGGCGGGCTTTGTTTGGAGGCCGCTACGCGGCGGCTACATTTCTACTCTATCCAATACCACCTATAAGACGCCGCAAGGCCGTTTTTTCACTGACCCTTCCCCCAAGACATGATGTGCAACGTCTTGAGAAGAATCATGGCGTCGAGGCGCAGGGAATAATGGCGGATATAGTAAAGGTCGTAATTCAGCTTCTGGACCGCGTCTTCCTCACTTTGTCCGTACGGATAATTGACCTGCGCCCAACCGGTGATGCCGGGCTTGACCAGGTGCCGGAAATGATAGCAGGGTATGGATTTCTCGTAACGGTCCACACACTTGATCCATTCCGCCCGCGGCCCGATCAGACTCATATCCCCTTTGAAGACATTCCATAATTGGGGCAGTTCGTCCAAGCGCAACTTGCGCAGCCAGCGTCCGAGCCGAGTGATGCGCGGATCGTTGGCGGCGGTATAAAGGTTGTCTGCCCCGGCTGGGGCGGCACTTTCGCCAGCGTCCGACTGTACGAACATCGTGCGGAACTTGTAGAGAGTGAATGGGCGTTCGGACCGGCCAACGCGGGTCTGGCGAAAGAGGACGGGGCGCCCGCTATCAAACCTAGTCAACAGGACGAGCAAAGCCATGACTGGACTGAGGACGAGCAGAGCAATACCCGCCGCGAGAACATCGAAAACGCGCTTGGCCTGGAAGTAGGGGGAATCCTGCCGGAGGGCAAAACCCATGTGCAGCGGCCACGTCGCCGCGAGATCGTAAACGGGCATGCGCCGCCAGTGTAATTCGTAAAAGGATTCAAGCGTATAGACCGGAACCTTCAAGAAGTGCATGCGGACCAGGCGATCCAAGATGCCGGCACCCAGGTTTCGGGGGTCGTCCGCCAGGATGACGGCGCTAATCTCCCGCCCCAGATCTTCCAATTGCAGGGCAGGATCTGCTTCCACGGCCGGAGAACCGATACCCGCGATGGTTTGGCCGACCGCTCCACCTCGCACATCCACGAACCGCAGCCGCTCGCGATTGGAAGACTGCTGGTAAGCTGCAAAAAAGCGCCGGGCGCTCTCCCCCGCCCCTAAGACGAGGAAAACGCGCTTGGCCGTGTTGGTTGCCAGTACTCGGCTAAGGAACCTCCGGTAAACTAATGAGGCGCAAGCGAAAAGAGCAAAGCTAAGCAGCAGAACGCTGCGGCTCGGCCGCATGTTCTCGTTGAAGGCGGCGACGGCGTAGATCAGCAACGAAGCAAATGCCGCCGCACCGGCCATCGCGATGAAATGCTCGCTGGCGTGCGTGAGGCTGCACATGTCGCGGCGCCGGTCGTAGCTCCCAATGATGAAAAGGGTGAGAATCACCACCCCGAGGCAGAGCGTCTGGATTTCACCGCCATCGGTGATCGGGCCGCCAGGACGCCGCAGAAAAACTGCGCCCTGAAAGATCAGGGACCAGGCCAGGATGTCCAGGAGCAAGTAAGACAAGCCGGGCGCCCACTGCTGCCGCCCAAGCACATGGAAAGCCCGCCCCAGGGTCATGGGCGGCTGGAGACGGATCAAACGCCGGGCGTGCTCTCGCGGCTGCTGGGCGGTTGAGTGGCTGTGCTCCATGGTCGCGACTTGCGTCACTGCCACGGTTTACAACCGTCAAGAACCGTTCCCATCGGCAGGTTGGAAAGCTTGAGTTCTGACCGCTCCAAAAGCAAGCTTATTCGGCGCGGTTCTCGCGTGACTTACGCTCTATCTGTGTAGAAGGCGTACTTAGTTTTGCTCGAAGGCCATGCAGTGCTCGAAGCAAGCTGCCTCGAGCCTTGACGCAGACGGCCGCCTGCTCCATCCTCAAGCGGCGATTCTTGTGCTGACTACATACCCCAGAGCTCCCCTTCCCGCCGGCACTCGACTGCCAACCCAGCGCCGGCCGCAACCGGGGCTTACCTCTTGGTGTTTGGCTCTGGGGCCACTCGTTTTCGCCTGGCTCGAGTTGTGCAACAAATTGCGCGTCGATTGGAGCGCAAACTACCAATACCAATACGGGTGGTTCGTGCCACCGCTGACGCTAGCGTTGCTTGCCCTCCGCTGGGCAGACCGGCCAGCGGCCGCTCCCGCGGTCCGTCCACCTGGCTGGGCGCTCGCGCTGCTCGCGAGTGCGTGTCTCTTGCTGCTCTGGCCGGTCCGGTTGACCGAGGAGCCAAATCCCGATTGGCGCCTGCTCTTCTGGTTACACGCGGGGCTGCTGCTGGCGCTTTCCCTGGCCCTGCTCGCCTGGGCCGGTGGCTGGCCGTGGGTGCGGCACTTCGCTTTTCCGCTCGGGTTTCTGCTGCTGGCCGTGCCGTGGCCGAGTGGGCCCGAGCAAGCTATCGTCCAATCGCTCATGCGCGTCGTGGCTGCGATCTCCGCGCAAGGCATGAACCTTTTGGGCATCCCCGCCCAGGCCCAGGGCAACCTGATCCATCTCCGCGAGCAGACGGTCGGGGTGGACGAAGCTTGCAGCGGCATCCGCTCGCTGCAGACGATGCTGATGGGCGGGCTCCTGTTGGGGGAACTTTCCCGGTTGCACTGGACGCGCCGCTTGGCCTTGCTGGCCGGCGGCCTGGTGATCGCCATGGTTGCGAATGTCTTCCGTTGCAGTTTGCTCGTCTGGATTAGCGCGAGCTACGGGACGGCAGCCTTTGACCGCTTCCATGATCTGGCCGGAGTGTCCGTGCTGCTCATCGTCTTCGCCGGCCTGCTCTGGCTTAACCGCCGCTTGGCGCGCGGCCAACGGCCACCGGCGTCGTCTGGCAACGCGGAAGGTCGGGGTGCGTCCACGGCCGCGGCGAAGCTTGTCCCCCTGGGTTTGCTGGTGCCGGCGGCCATCTGGCTGCTGGCGATTGAAGTTGGCACGGCGGCCTGGTACAACCTGGGGGCGCCTGCCGGCAATGTCTTGCCGGCTTGGACCGTCGTCCCTCCTGCGACCGCGCCCGGCTTTCGGAACGTCAAAATCGACGATCGCAGCCGCCGCCTATTGCGTTACGACCGCGGCCTATCCGCCACCTGGTCTCATCCGGGTATTCCTGACGACCAATGCACGCTGTTTTTCTTTCGCTGGGAACCCGGCCACGCCTCCGCTGCGCAAGCCGAGATGCACCAGCCGCACATCTGTCTGACCGCGAGCGGCCTGACTCAAATTGCTGATTGGGGCATTGAGCCGGTACGGCTGCCGGACGGGATGACGCTGCCCGTGCGCCGCTATGCGTTCGGGCTGAACGGCCGGACGATCTACGTGTTTTTCGTGGTGTGGCAAGATCGCGCCGGCGCGCCGCCGCTGCCCGATACGCCCGGCTCCCGGTGGGACCGTTTCCAAGCCGTGCTGGAGCATCGCCCGGATCTTGGCCGGCAGACGCTGGAGTTTATCGTGTCGGGTCCGGCGACTGCTGCCGAGGCCTCCGCCCAATTTGCGCACGACGCCGCCATGATGGTGCACCCGTTGGCGCCAGTCCGACTGTAAGGCGACCGCCCCGGTTGCCGCGGCGCAGCGCCGTTGTCAGACGACCAGCGCAATGTCTGGCGATGATTTACGCGGACAGGAGCGTCCTACGCGTCGGCGTGGCGCCATCCACTCACCAATCCAACGCCGCTGACGGCAGCCAAGCGTAGCCACCAGCAAAGCGCCGCCAAACACCGTCGCCGGCTCTGGCACGCTGGTGAGCGGATAGACCTCGTAGAAGCCACTTCCCAGCGCGGCCTCCGTCGAAGCGCCGTAGCCTGTGAAGACGATGTCGCTCAGATTCGCGCTCTCGTTCTGGTCAAAGATCAACTCGTCCGCCTGGCCGGACATGCCTTTATTGTTGAGGTAATTGTTGATCGTCAGAATGGCGGTGTTCGTCGTCAGGCTGGCAAAGGTGATTACTCCCGCCTTGCCGCCAAAGTCGATGATGTTGTTGTTCGACCCGCTGACGAGCGTCAACGCGCCGGCACCGTCTGCTGTCTTGCTGCCCTGATT
>CAXUFU010000064.1:0-9878 GCA_964250275.1 uncultured Chthoniobacterales bacterium
TTTTTGTAGGGCGGGCGCTTCGCCTGCCGGGGGACGGCGCCATGCCATGGCAGACGCGCCATGCCATGGCAAACGCCCTACGCCATGGCAACCGGAGCGGTCGCCCTACAATTGTAGAACCGCCTTCGACCCTGAGCCGACTTCGCGCAACTTCTTCGGCGCTTTGTTTGACCAGGCCTGCCTAAGCAGCCGCTTGATCGCTGGCGCCTTGGCACTCGCCAGGGTCGCTCGCACGCCGACCACCCTCTTGCCCCAATGTAGTTCCTCCAAGAAATCCGGCTCGGCCGCCAAAGCCGCCGCGCGATCCTCTTCCGGGATGAATACGTGCAAGTATTCGTCATCCCGTGCCGCGGTAGCGAAGATCTTTTTGTGCACCCGGAAGGACGTCAGATGAAAATGCGGCTCTTCCGTTGTCTCAGGAAGCGCCAAGGCAAACTCACGTACCTGCTGGAGGGTTACCATGAACGAGACATAAAAAACAGAGACCTACCGACCCGGGTGGCCAAGTCCCCAATGCTTGTCAGGTTGAGGTCCCATCTCGAAGACCAGGTCGCCTCCTGCCACTCCCGCGCTGGCGAAGTTGTGGGACATCGAGCGACGATCCTTCAAATCAAACGCTTTGGGGCAGCCGTACAAGCTAGGTTACTTCACGAAAGCCAGCTTCACGACGCTTTTGTTACGCGAGATCCGTACCGGACCTTCTTGCGGCGCGCCGTCCACCAGGCACCGCGTCCAGCCGGGCTGCACGGTGATGGTAAAACGCGTCCCCGCCAGTTCGACGTCGTGCAGCGCAAAGCCAATGGTCTTGAAAGGCTGCAGATAGAAGTCGTGCGCGTCCATCTTCAGGCCCAGCATAGCTCGCAAATACTCCCAACCCGACTTGTACCGCGGGTACGGCGGGAAGCGGGGCGTGTCTTTGGCCGGCTCTTCCGGCAGGGTCCGGCTCAAGCCATCGGGGCCGACGGACTTATTCCATTCGCCGACAAACAAGTGGTTGTTGTGCAGGCTGGCTTCCAACGAGTTAAAAACGTCCAGCGACTCAGCCTCCTCGCCCGCGTCCGCCAGCAGCGAGGCTAGTTCTTCCTGCGGTCCAAACCAGCAGGTGCGTGCATGATAACCCGCTTGCATCTCCGGTTGATGCCCCGGCCGCATGCCGTTGGCCCAGCCGCGAAACCCTTTACCCGGATCGTTCACCAGATTGTTCGTGTAGATCGCCGCGAGCGCCGCACGCACTTGATCCGCCGGCAGCACGGTCTCGGCCTGGGGATCGATCAGCGTGAGCCATTTACCGAAGAGCTGATCGGAAAACGTATCCTCCCCGTCCGTGCGCCGCAGGGCGTCTTCCCGTTCCGGGCGGTCGAGCGGCACAAAGAATGCGTTCCAATAATGGCCACGGCCATTCCAGAGCAACTCATCCAGACTCGCGCGCGCCTTGGCGAACAATTCTCCAACGGGCAGTTGGTCGATGGTGCAGGGCTGCTGCAACGTCTGCGCCATTCGCTCCAGACTGTAAAGCCCGTAAACCCACATGACGCTGACGTAAGCATTGACGCCGGGCATCTTCCAGATGTCATACGATTGATTGCCCACCGGGTTGTGGGGCAAGTAGTTATAATTGTCCGCCTGATAGACGTGGTTGGCGGCCAGTGTGGTCAGTGGGAAAGCCTTGGCCGTCCAAGCCGGATCGTTAAACCAAAGAGAATCACGGTAGACGCGGCCGATGAAAGTCGGTTCCTCCGCATAATCCGAGCTATCGTTCCACAAGGAGTGCCAGACCAGGCCCGCGTCTTTGCCGCTCTTCGGGATCGATTGATAGTATTGGTCCATATCCACCCGCTCGATCTCCGGCCAGTTGATGAGGTAGAGCCAATTGTGATAGACGCTCACATCCATCGTGTTGACCCACCCGTGCGGAACTTCCTGCTCGAAGAAGTACCCTTTATCGGTGAGGATGGTCGAAGTGCTGACCGAGCACAGCCCGGAAAACCAGAGACGCTTGCAGGCCGGCGGGACGTCAAAGGCAGCATGCCAACGGTCGATGTCTGCCGACCAACGCCGGGCCGAGACCATCGCCACGGCAATGACCTGCGTCGCGCTTTGAAAGCGCCTGGTGTAAAACCGCTTGTAGGTCTCGCGCGCCGCGGACGAGGTCGTCGTGACAGTGGGATAATCCCACGCGATGTAGAATCTAACCGTCTGACGTTGCCCAGGCGCGAGTTGCAGCGAGGTGCTGACGCCGTGAACGCTCGGCATGCCACCGTCCGCGCCAAAAGCTGTCTCACCGTTCGGAGCGACCAGGACGGCCTGTCCGTCGCGCACCGTCAAAGGGTCCCGATGCACGAGCGCCAACTCGAACGAGCGCGCAACGCTGGCCTTGTTCTCGAGGGTGAGATCGAAAACCTGCACCGGGATAACCGAGTCCGGCAGGTCCTGTGCGGCGAGCGGTGAGAACCCGGTCATGACGATGCCGAGGTTCGAACCTGCCTTGTCGAACGTAAAGTGGCCCTTCGGCAGGTAGGCGTAGGCTTTCACCTGGTCAACCGGCTGCGCACCTGGCAGCCAATCGAGCGCCGTCTCCTGTAGGACCGTGCTCTTGTCTCCTTCGGTAAGTTCGAACGCGAAGGATGGCTTGTCTTGCGGCGCCCGGTCGATCTGCCAATCACCGCCGTCCAGATGCCGGCCGTCAAAGTAAACGTCCACAAACCCATACTTGCCGAAAACCGAGAAGCCGGTGCCGATGCCGCCGAAGGGAATGCCCGGTCCGTGGCTAACATCCACCATGTCCGGCGAGGGGCCCGAGAACGGTTCGGCTTCCTTGAACAAGTCCGCCCAAGACCGGGAAGTTTGGCCCGCGACGAGCCACAGGACGATTACTGCTATGACGGCCGAACGGCGGGGGTGCTTTGCTTTAGCCATGCGCTCACACTGACGGGGCCTCCGGTCTGCCTCAAGCTCTTTTTCCGCCCACCCAAGCTGATTATCCGGCGCCGGGCTATTCCGTCGTAATGACGAGTTTCTTACCCTTTACGAGTTCATGATGAGGCAGGAAATATCCATCAACTTTCCGGTCATCATAACTAATATCGGTGATCTTTTTGCCCGCGTTTCTTTTCACAATCGAGACAGTCTGATCATTCACCTTCAGGTCAACGGCATCGAACATCGGCACGGATACGATGTAATCCTCATCAGCGGGGGAATACGGATAGAGCCCGATGGCGTTGAAGACGTACCAGGAGGACATCTCGCCACAATCATCCATGCCACACAAAGCCAGCCCGTCCTTGCCCATGCCGTAAAAACGGCTCATGATCGTATCCAGGATGGCCTGTGACTTCTCCTGCTTGCCCACAAAGTAGTACAAGAACGGGAAACCGTGATCCGGCTGGTTGCCCTGACAATATTGCCCGAGGAAACAGTTCACGTTCTCCGCGATGTAACTTGGATTCCACGGAATGGAAAAGAGTAGGTCTAGCTGTTTCTCGAAATCTTCTTTGCTCTTGTAAAGACCGATCAACCCCATGGTATCATGCGGGGCGAAGAACGAGGATTGCCAGGCGTTGGCCTCGCGGTACATGTACTCGTAATAAGGATACTGCGGGTTAAAATTCTTTACCCAGTCACCGTTCTCCAGGCGGCCTCGCATCAACCCGGTGGATGGATCGAAAACGTTGACGTAGTTGCCCGCCCGCTTCATGAGGGCGCGGTAATGATCGTCGTCTTTCATTTCCCGGGCCAGGAG
Organism: uncultured Chthoniobacterales bacterium; assembly: GCA_964250275.1. Lineage (GTDB taxonomy): Bacteria > Verrucomicrobiota > Verrucomicrobiia > Chthoniobacterales > SZAS-18 > CAXUFU01. Next base: position 3,743 of record CAXUFU010000064.1, read on the forward strand.
CGCAACGGCGTAATCATCGTAAGCGTATTCCAACGTTTTGGTCACACCTGCCGTCGATTTTGTTTCCACCTTGGGATCATCGACTGCCGGGGTGGAAACGTACCCTTTGTCGATATACTCGTTGAGATAGGGACGCGCCCGTCTGTTTTCCACCGTGGCGTTTTTCAGCAGCAGGTCGTAAGCAGCTTTGACATCGTAGCCTTTTAGGCCGCGCAGGTACGATCCCGCGATGAAAGGCGCCGCGTGGTCGCCATGAAAGAACGTGGGCATGAACCCGGTGTTTTCACCCCGGTCAACGAGGGACTGGATGACGTCGTTGGCGACGTTCGGAGTGAGCAGGCCGAGCAATACCAACTTGTTGCGGTAGGTATCCCACAAAGACGGGATCGTGTAGTAGCGAAAAGGCTTCTTCACGATCTTGCCCCCTTCATCCAGAAACTCTCCGTTCACATCGCTGCGTAACGCGGGCCAGAGAAACGACCGGTAGAGGCAGGAGTAAAATAGGCCTTTCTGCCGTTCGGTGCCGCCAGACACTTGGATTTTCGATAGCAAGGTTTCCCACGTCTGCGCAGCATCCGCTTTGACTTGCTCGAAGCTCTTACCCGCCAATTCTTCCTCCAGGGTTTCCTTGGCGTTTTCGACGCTGACAAAGGAAAGACCAATCTTTATCTCTAAGACCGGATTGTCGGCCTCGGCGAAGTCGACCACCGGCAGGTCCGGACCGGTGCGTTTCAGGCGCTCGATCTGTGTGATCTTTTGGTTGGTCACAGCGTAAAAGAAAACTTTCTCGTAGGTATGCTGAAAACCTGCGAACGCATAGTCACCGACGGAATCGATTTTCCAGTCTGTCACTTTCTCGTTCGATACCCCAAGATTCACCACCAGCTTTTTGTTCTGGCCGGCTTGGTAGGTGTAGCGATGGTAGCCGCAGCGCAACGTCGATGTAAGTTCGGCGTTGATGCCGCAGCGCTCCAAATAGACCTGGTAATAACCGGGATGCGCGGATTCGTGCTTGTGACTGAAGGTCGAACCGAAGTCATCCGGGTTGATCTCGCCGCTCGTTGGCAGGACGGGGATATTACACAGGTTCCAGTGCCCTTTATTGGTGTGCGCAAAGGCATAGATGACGCTGTCTTCGTATTCATAGCCGGCACCGCTGCCAAACTTCGTGATCGGACTGAGCTGCACCATGGCATTCGGCAGCGAGACCCCGGGAAAAACCAACCCGGCCCAAACTCTCCAGGGCGGTTTGAAGCCGATGTCTTTCTCATCCGTTAAGGGCGCGGTGCCCAAGAGAGGGTTCACATAGTTGGTCAGGGGCGTTTGGGCGGCCAACCTAAACGCGGCGGCTATGAGTAGCGCCAAGTTGGCCAGGAGAATGCGCGAACCTGCTCGGGGGAGGAGTTTCATAGATCTGGTGGGGGGCTCTGCGCGACTGTAGTCGAGCGGGCCTACCACGCAAAGGTTGCCGTCACCGGCCGGTGATCGCTGGCGGTGTGATCGGTCGGTTCCAGGCTGCAACCCAAGAGCCGCACATCCTCATCGCCCCGGAAGAAAATGTGATCAAAGCACACGGACGGGTACCGCCCCTCCGCCGGCAGCGTCAAACGCGCGTCGGCCGGCACTCCTTCCCAGGCCCAGCGAAAGTGTCCACGGGCGCGCAGATCGCGCAAGGTTGTCTCGGCGGCGAAGCGCGGATCGTCGAGCGAGGTGTTCATGTCGCCGCCAACGATCGTTAACACCAGTGGTCCACTTCCGATCAAGACCGCGGCCGTCGCTTGTTCATACCTCAGCAACTGGCGCATCGCTTCCTCGCGCTCGGCGATGTTCGCCTCGGGGCCGGCGCTATCGTCCACACGATTGCTCTTCAAGTGCACGCCGTAAACCAATGCTACGCCGCCTGCCGGCAGCCGATACTCGGCAAACGCAAACCCGCGCCGGGGCTGCAGGCCATCAGGCCCGGGTCGCCAGTTTTCCCAGTGACCCTGGATAAGAGGCAGGCGGCTGCACAGCACTTCCTGCTGCCCGCTGGGCGCATCGCCGCGGGTGAACTCGGAGCAAACGTCTACTTTGAAGCCCGGGAGGTGCGCGATGAGGAGCTGGGCCGCGTCGCGGTCGGCTACTTCTTCCAGCCCGAGAATGTCCGGGTCGAGCCGATCCACGACGGGCACCACCGCCGCGACGTGCGCGCGGCGTTTGGCGTCAGAGGCGTTCGGCCGCTGGCCCGGGAACCAGTCGACGTTCCAAAAGGTGACCTTCAACCGCTCGCTGGGTCTCGGAGCATCCGGGGTGAAGTTCGGGGCCTTCGCCTGTGTTAAGCGCGCTGGCTTGGCGCCGCACCACCAGAGCAGGCCGGCCGCCGCCAGCAAAACCACGCCGAACATCACCGGGCGTGTGCGCAGGACCCGGCTCATCGGCACAGAATAGCGAGCGATCGGGCTCGCGCCAATCCGTGTAGCGTTGACAACCCGGCCCGCTTGCCCGCAGGGTCAAAATGTTGGTGGCGCCCCGCTTTGGCAGGCCGCTGGCCGTCCTATCGATGCCGAACGAATTGTATTATGCTTGTGCGCTGGCCGTGGTGCTCGCCGGCCTTATTTTCTGGCTGATCCTGCGCCAGCAACGCGAGCTGGTGGCCAGCCGGGTGCGCGAGGAACTCCAAACCGCACACGCGGCCGAGTTGCGCGCCGAGGCCGAGCGCCGGGCTGCCGCCGAGATGCGCAACGCGCGCGTGCCCGAGCTCGAGGAAAACTTGCGCGCGCTGCAATACGAGCACGGCGGTCTCCAGGCGCACAATGCCGAGCTCGAAACCCGGCTGGAGACCGAGCGCGCCTCGCACACCGCCCAAGTGCGCCTGCTCGAGAGCGCGCGGACAGAGCTCTCCGACGCGTTCAAGGCGCTCTCCGCCGACGCCTTGCGTAACAACAACCAGAGCTTCCTTGAACTCGCCAACACCGCCATGAAGACCTTCCAGGAAGGCGCGCGGGGCGATCTCGACCGCCGCCAACAGGCCATCGACGCGCTCGTGCGTCCGATGCGCGAGTCGCTCGACAAGGTCGACGGCAAGATCAACGAACTCGAACGCGCCCGCGTCGGCGCGTATGAATCGCTGTCGACGCAGGTCCATTCGCTCATTGAAGTGCAGCACCTGCTCCGCGGCGAGACGTCCAACCTGATCAACGCCTTGCGCCGGCCTAATGTGCGGGGGCGTTGGGGTGAGATCCAGCTCCGGCGCGTGGTCGAGCTCGCTGGGATGCTCAACTACTGCGATTTTACCGAACAGACCCACGTGCCCACGGAGGACGGCCGGTTGCGGCCAGACTTGCTCGTGCGCCTGCCGGCGGGCAAAACGGTGGTCGTCGACGCCAAGGCGCCCATCGACGCCTACTTCGAGTCGGTGCGCGCGAACGACGATGCCGAACGTCTCAGCCACCTGCGGCGCCACGCCGGCCACATCCGCGCCCACATCGATGCGCTGACGAAGAAGGCGTACTGGGAACAGTTTCAAGAGGCGCCGGAGTTCGTCGTGCTGTTCTTGCCGGGCGAAAACTTCTTCAGCGCGGCGCTCGAGCACGACGGCGCCCTGATCGAGCATGGCGTCGAGCGCAAGGTCATCCTGGCGACCCCGACGACGTTGATCGCGCTTTTGCGCGCGGTCTTCCACGGCTGGCGGCAGGAGGCGCTTTCGCGCGACGCGATGGTGATCAGCGAGCTGGGGCGCGATCTCTACAAGCGCTTGAGCACGCTCGGCGAGCATTTCGCGCGGGTGGGTACGAGCCTGGAGAATGCGACCAAAGCGTACAACCAAGCGGTCGGCAGCCTGGAGACGCGGGTGCTGGTGACCGCGCGCAAGTTCCGGGATTTGGAGGCGATGTCCAACGAGGTGGAGCTGCCGCTAGTGCAGACGATCGAGCAAGCCGCGCGTAATTTGCAGACGGAAGAGCTCAAGGAACCGGAGGCTTAGGTTCTTGAGAGAAAGGTAAGGATGGCTCTGTGAGCCGGTCCCTTGCTGTCTGGGAACGATGAGCGTCGCTGGCGTGACCCGTTTTTCCGGGCGCCTGCCTGACATGCAAGGGACCGGCTCAGGAGAGCCATCCCTACCGCTTTATTGGATGCTTAGACCGCTCCGGCAAAAACGTTGTCCACCGGGCGAAGTTTCAGGTGCCGGCTGCTCCGGCGCAGATGCAGGATCAGGAACCACAAAATGACGACGTTGAGAAACAGAGCCCCGATCTTGAGAGCGTCGGGGTGGTGACATAGGGCGTAAACTTCAATCGGAATGCCGGTTGAGGTTAAAATGGCTGTAAACCATTCGCCCCAGCGCTTGCGCAGCAGCAGACCGGTACCCTCGGTCGCAAAAAGCGCCGCGTAGAAGGCCAGAATCGAGCCGATCAGTTCTTTGCGCGAGGCATCGACCACGTTGGCCTTGAGCATGAGCTGCTTGGCGAACTCGCGGTCGCCACTGATGCGGAAAGCGTGGAGCACCTTCCGCATCTCGAGTTGCGTGTCCCGGTGAACGATGTGGAACACGCTCAGCGCCGCGATCAAAAACAGCGAAGCCTTGATGATCTTGAACGCGCCAATCACCAACAACGTCCGGCTCTCCCCTCGGGCGACGGCGAAGGAGGCGACGGGAACGGCTTTAATGGGGCTTTCCATGAATGACTGGTGGAGGCGCCATCCTCGCACGCGGCGCCGGAATTTCCAATTCCCGGGCGCGTGACAAATAACTTGCAAAGCAGGACCGTTGCCGCCATCCGTCCCAGCATGCAAAAAGTCGCTGTCCTTGGATGCGTGGCCGTCTTGGTCGTCGTGCTGATCGTGGGCGGGATTGTCGCGATTGCCGGGATCGGTGGCTACAATCGCCTGGTCACGCTCTCGACCGATGTCGATACCAAATGGGCGCAGGTGCAAGCCATGTACCAACGCCGCGCGGACCTCATTCCCAACCTGGTCAACACCGTTAAAGGCTCCGCCGACTTCGAGAAATCGACCCTGACCGCGGTCATCGATGCCCGGGCGAGCGCGACCAAAGTGACGATCGATCCCAGCCATGCGCCGACGGATCCTGCCCAGTTGGCGGCCTACCAGCAGGCCCAGGACCGGCTCTCCGGGTCCTTGTCCCGGCTGCTCGTTTCGGTCGAGAAATACCCGGAGCTGAGCTCGACCAAAGCCTTCCGCGACCTGCAGGCGCAAATCGAGGGCACGGAAAACCGCATCGCGGTCTCGCGCGAGGATTTCAACACGTCGACGCAGGCCTATGACACGGCGCGCCGGAGTTTTCCCACCGTGCTTTACGCCGGCACGCTGGGCTTCAAGGACAAGCCATTTTTCACCGCGAACCCTGCGGCGCAAAACGCTCCGACCGTGAACTTCGGCTCGTTCGGTGCGCCGGCGCCGGCGGCTAGCCCCGCGCAGTGAGGCCGGCAAACTCCTTGCGACCAATGGCGACGCGGCTGGGACCATGGCGGCTTTTGCTTTTGTGCGCCTGCCTGGCCGTGGGCCACGCGGCCGCGGCGGCGGAAACGCTGCCGCCGGTTCCCACGCGCTATTTCAACGATTACGCCGGTGTCGTCAGCCCGGGAACGGTCGACCAGCTCAACACCAAGCTGGAGAATCTGGAGAAGGAGAGCTCCAACCAGATCCTGGTCGCCATCTACCCGAAAATGGAGACCGCGTCCTCGATCGAGGATTATTGTCACCGCATCTTCGCCACGTGGCACGTGGGGCAGCAGGGCAAGGATAATGGCGCGGTGCTCTTCATCTTCGTGCAGAACCACCAGATGCGCATCGAGACCAACCGCGGTCTCGAAGGTCCGCTGCCCGATGCGACGTGCGAGGACATCATCGAGGATCAGATCGCCCCGCATTTCAAGACGGGCGATTACGATGGGGGAGTGACGGCCGGCGTGGATGCCATGATCCAGGCGACCAAGGGGGAGTACAAGGGCAGCGGCCGGACGGTCAATGAGCAGCAGCAAGGCAACTCGGCACAGAATGTGGGGAGGATCGGGGGAGGCAGTGTGCTGGTGCTTCTGATCATTGCTTACATCATCTTTTCGACTTTCCGGCGCGGTACGCTGTTCTCCGGGGTTGGCCCGATCATTCTGGGCAGTTTGCTGGGCGGCGGTGGTGGTGG
>CAXUFU010000065.1:0-9839 GCA_964250275.1 uncultured Chthoniobacterales bacterium
GGGCGCTCGCGCACGCGCAGTTCGGCGGAAGCTAAGAATCCGGGCGCCCTTGAGCGGCGCCTGGGAAGCCAGAGCACGCCCGGGCTCCCCGGGCGTACGCTGGAGCGGCCAAAACCGGCCGTCCTTGGGGCGGGTTCGGATCGTGCTATACGTAAACCACGCCATTGATCGAGTTTAGAGGCTCGGCACCCGCATTTACGCTCCGCGATTCTTGCCTCCCTTTTTGCCATGCGCGTCGCGGCCCTGATCCCAGCTTACTGCGAGGAGCGTTTCATCGCCGAAGTCGCCCGGCGCGCCGGCGCCCAATTGGCCGATGTCCTCGTCGTCGATGACGGTTCGCCGGATCGGACGGCCGAGATGGCGCGCTCGGCCGGGGCGGAAGTCATCCGGCACGAGGTCAACCAGGGCAAAGGCGCCGCGATCCAGACGGGCTTGCGCACGCTGCGGGAGCGGGGCGTCGATTACATCCTGATCCTCGATGGGGACGGCCAGCATCGGCCGGAGGAGATCCGGCGTTTCGTGGAGACGGCCGAGCGGGAACATACCAAGCTGCTCGTCGGCAACCGCATGGGCGACACCCGCAAGATGCCCTGGCAACGCCGGTTGACCAACGCGTTCATGTCCGGCCAGATCAGCCTGCTTTGCGGCCAGCGGATCGCCGACACGCAGTGCGGCTTTCGCATGCTGCACCGGGATCTCGTGCCGATGCTCTTGGGCCGGGCGGCCAAGTTCGATTACGAGACCGAGATGCTGATTCTGGCGTCGTGGCAGGGTTATCGGATCAGTTCCGTGCCGGTGAGTACCGTGTATGGGGAGGAGACCAGCAGCATCCATCCGGTGCGCGATACGCTGCGCTTTTTCCGGCTGATGGCGCGCTACTGGATCAAACGCCTGCTCGGCGGGCGGTCGTTACCCAAGGTAGGGGCCGGCTCTCCGAGCCGTCCCTGAGTGTCTGGGAGGGCGCATCGCAAGCAAGGGCGCGTCCCGCCTGTATCGGCACGCTTCTCAAACAGTCAGAGACGTCTCGGCATGGAGGCTTGGCGACAGGTCGTGGGGCGCGGGCGACAAAGCCCGCCCCTACCTTCTTTGGATGCCGCTACGCGGCGGCGCTGTGCTCGAAAATCTCGGCGCCGGTGGCAGGCGCACTTTGCCAAGGCTGATGGCAACTGGGGCATTGCTCGGTGTTGATCGGGCGCTTGCGTCCACAGTAAGGACAAGGCACGCGTCGTGGCCAATCTTCCGTCAAACGAAACGCCAGTAGCCCAGGCAAGCCGAAGCAAAACACGAAGACAGACCAAAGGCCTGCCCGTTTGGCGGATAAGTCGCCGCGGCGAGCCCACAGCCAGGCGACGATCCCCCAGGCCAGAGCGATAACAAGTAAGAGCCCTTCGCCGGCCGGATGGGCGTGAGCCGAACGCAACGCGTCAGAAACAGGGCGCAGACCCGTGTCGGCAGTGGTAGGCGAGAATGACTCCCCCTGAGAAAGGATCGCGGCCGCGTAAGCAAGGAAAGGAGACGTTAGAAAGTAAGAACGAATGGTCCAGCTCGGAGGTGCCAAGGCGACATTGTTCGCCGGAAGGCTATAGGTGTGCAAAATCCTTCCGTCGCGATCGACCTCGTCCAGGAAAGTCGGTTCATTCGTGGCAATCCTCTTTTGAGTCCTTGTCCAAAGGAATCCTGGTTCCGACTGCAAGTAGAACCGATCCGCCGCCAAGTTGGTGGCGATCGAGATGGAGGACCAGACATCCGGCGAATGCGGGTACGGGATGCTGCAAATAGGTGTACCTTGGGCGTCATAGATACGAACTACCCGAGTTAAGGCCACGCCAACAAAAGCTGACTGATCTTCCGCATAGCTGGCCATACGAGTCACGCCGTAGATGACCTCACCAGGTACGTCGATCCTGATTGTGCTCCGCTGCGAAAAGTCAACGCCATAAACTCGGGAGCCGGACCAAAACCAGCGCGAGTCCGACGAATAGGAATATCCGCCATGCAGCGGCCGGGCAAATGGTCTTGGGTTCGCGCCTGCCGCCTTAAAGCCGTCCGCATCGAAAAGTCCGATACAACGCCGACTCAACTTATTGAAGCCAACTAAGTAGTTTTGACGCACCAACTGAAACCACTCTTCTTGCCCCTGATAATTGGTAAGTTCTTCCACAAAGTTCAACGCATTACGGGGTTGCCCAGCGACATAGCTTTCGCTCGGTGAACTTTCTTGCCCAAGCTCCCAAGCTAAGAAAAGCGTTTGGCAGAACTCTCCAGAGGAGTTGTTCCCGGTGTAGCGCGCATCCGTCACGACTTTTCCTTGCAAATCGGTCAGCACCTGCCCCGTGAATGCCGTTCCATCGAACTTTGTCGTCGCGTGAAAAATTTGGTTGTCCTGAGTGATCCGGAAGTACGTGTAGCTTCCAGGCGGTGTGACTTGGCGGGAAGGCAATAAGTCCAGTCCAAGAGTGAGCAGAAGAAGCGCGGTCTCAAGACCAGCGAGTACCACAAACAAATAGGCGACCCAGCCCATCCGGAGATAAGTATCTACCCGGCCGTTGCCAAGCATTGCTCCCCAGGCAGCCAGCGAAAGGCAAAGGATGCACAACAAGGGAAGCAGGAAAGGCCAACCTATCGTGAGGTGAAGAAAGAACATCGGCACGATAGCCAGGCAGATGGCTCCGCGGGAGCCGAACCAACGACCGCGGTGGAGACAAAGCAACAAGGCCGCAAAATAGATGACCGGACCGAAAGCAATGTCGCTCAAGCCCGGCCGTAGCATGCCGGGCACCAGCGGAGCGGCGAACTGTCCCGGTGCGGCGACGAAGGCCACACTCAAGAGGAAGGGGAGCGCGGTCGCGCAAAAGTAAAGCAGGAGTCCGCCGAGGACTTTGCCGGCAAAGACCACGCTGCGGGAAACGGGCCGATGCAGCAGCGCGGCCCATTGGTCGCGGCGAAGCTCGGGTAGAATTTGGATCACCGCGAGTCCAGCGCCGATGGCCGCACAACCGAATGCGCTGCTGAGCAAGAAACCCGAACCGCAAAGGGTGAGATCACGATAGTCTTCCGCTCGACGCGCGGCGGAGAGCGAATAGAACTCGGCCAGAAGCAGAAAAAGGAAGCCCAGGACGGACCACTTCCAGTTCTCCCGCAATTCTTTCCAGAGCATGCTTTTCATGGCTGATTGGTCAATGGTCTAAGACAAGATCCCGGCGATTGACTGATGCTGGCTACGATCGAAAATCTCGATTCCGGTCGCTGGCGGCGGGGGCCAGTCCGCGCCGCAGCGCGGGCAGTTTGCGATGTCGAGTGGGCGGCGGGATCCACAGCTGGGACAGGGCACAAAGCGGGGCCAGTCGGCGGCGAGACGGAACGTGATGAATCCCGGCAGACCGAAGGCCAAGACGAAGCCCGTCCAAGCCCACGCCCGGCGCGGGGCGAAGCAGATTCGCCGCGTCCAGAAGAACGTCGCCGCCGCTAAGACCAAGGAGAGACAAACGACATAGAGGCTGGTCTCGATCGTTCGGCGGCGATCCCGCACCCATTGGCCGGTCAAGTCGTCGCGCAGGCGGGTCGAGCCGAGTTTCGCTCCTACCTCTTTGTACAGCATGGTGCCGAAGAAGAAGGCAGGGCTTTGCAGCCGCCGGGTAAGCAGGTCGTTCCATGACGGAGGTCTCTTAATGTCGGGGAGCGGTGAGAGGGTGTAATCACGCAGCACCTGGCCGTGTCGGTTTACCACTTCGAAAAAGGACGGCATCGTTTTCCTGACTTCATCGTGGATCCAGGCACTCGGCTCATACCAGAGATAGAACTGATCCAGGGTGCGGTTGATCCCCAGACTTGTTTGTCCCCAGCGATCGACCGGCCGATGATAGGGCAGGTAGGTAATTAGAGCGGCTCTGTCATTATAGACCGCCAGCCCGTTGCCCATGGCGAGGCCGAAAACATTCACGGTCCCAGTACCCGTCCTGGCCCAAGCGCTCCCCACGCCATAGATCCGGCTAGCGTCCGGGAGTGGAAGGTCCACCAGCCGGTGCGTGTCCAGAGAAGCGAACTGCGCGTGCTGGGCATCCCAAACGCAGCGGCCCCCGTTCGCGTAACTGAGCGTGACATCAGGAGAAAAGCCTTGTGGCTGCGCAGAGGCGGGCTGAAAGCCACGCCGATCGAGTTGCGCAACGGCGATTTTCTGCGCCGGCAGATATTCGACGAGGTAGTTCTGCTCCACCAGCGTGAACCATTGCTCGATCCGGTCGCCGAAGGTTGGATTGTCCCCCCAAAGGTAGGAGCGCGTCTCGCGATAAGGAGGCTGATAGCGCCACGGCTTGAAGCCGTGCGCGTCTCCGATGTATGCGCTAAAGGTATTAAGATGGCTGACGTTATTCCAGGCGCGATCCGGCAGGTATTTCGGATCAGTCACCGCTTTACCCGCCAGATCCCGCACCGAGACCACCACGCCGTTGTCGCTGTATGTTAAACGCAACGGCACTCCTTCGGGGGTTATCTCGTAGCGGTAGAAGTTAGGACCTGAGGAAGTCGCCAGGGTGGTGCAGAAGGACCGGGCAAGATCGCCCATCCCACAGACGCCGTAGAACACCGCAGCCAGGAAAGCACACTGACCCAACCAAGGTCGGGCGTGCAGCGAATCCTGGTTTTGCATCTCGCCCCAGGCCGCGGTGAAGAGAGTCAGTCCCATCAGGACGGCCCCCTTTATTGCCACGTAGAATAGTTGGTTATCCAGGACGAAGTAAGTCGCGTGCACGGCTGCCAGAAGCGGGAAGATGCGCAAGCCGATCCAGCCGCCGCGTTGCAGCCCGAGCGCGAGCGCGGCGCAATAATAAACAGCTCCCATGCAGATATCCGCCGTGCCGGGATAGACCATCTTGGGTACGAACGGCGTGGCGAAATGCCCAGGCGTTGCCACCAGCCAGATCGAGAGGAGAAAGGGCGGTATGGCAGCCAGTCCGTAGAGCATGAGTCCGGCCACTGCCTTGCCGCGAAAGATCAACCCGCGGGAGACCGGGCGATGCAGCAACGAAGCCCAGCGATCGCGTTTGAGTTCCGGCAGAATTTGGATGAGTCCCAGCAGGAAACCGACGGCCGCACAGCCGAAGGTCGTGACGTCGAGAAAGGGAGTACTGCAGAGGGTAATGCCGCTGCGCATGTATTCGTAGTACGGTTGATCCCCTTTGGGGTAGAGGGCGAAGAGTTCACCGCCGGCCAGGAGTGCCATGGCCAGGAGTGCCCAGCGGAGGTTTTCCCGCACCTCTTTTACCATGAGCGGCATCATGAGCGTTGAGGTTCCCGGACAAAGAAGGTTTTCTCGCCGCGCTCGCCGACGTAGCTGATGAACGCGTCTTCCAATGTCATCTCCACCGGCTCGAGTGACTCCGGTTGGAGAGCCGCCAGTTGCATCTCCGTTTCGGCGGTCGGATTGGCGATGGTGATGGCCAGTTCGTGATCGGTCCGAAAACTCTCCAGCAGACCGGCCAAGGGCGGCGTTGGGGGAGGCGTCTCGCGGAAACGGAGCACGTAGTGGCGCAATCGCTCGCGGAACCGTTCCACGGTGCAGTCGGCCCGCAGGACGCCGCCATCCAGCACGACGATGCGATCCGCCACGCGTTCGACGTCCGAGAGTAGGTGCGAGGAAAACAGGATGGTACGCTCCGGCTGGCGAGTCATGTAGAGCATCGACTGCAACAAACTGCGCCGCGCCACGGGATCCAATCCGAGCGCCGGGTCGTCCAGGATGAGCAACTCGGGCTCAGGCGCGAGCGTCATGGCCAGGCACAAGCCCGCTCGCTGGCCGCGGGAGAGCTGGCCCGCCTTCATTTTGGCGGTAAGACGAAAGTGGGTGATGACCGCCTCGAAGATGTCCTGGTTCCACTGGGGAAAGTAACTGGCCTGGAACCGGCCGCATTCCTTGACCGTCATCCAGCCATAGACATGATGGCCCTCGGGTAAGTAGCCGATGCGCGCGCGGGTCTCGGGGCTAAGTTGGCGCGAGTTCTGACCGAAAACCCGGGTTTGTCCGCGAGTGGGATCTTCGAACCCAAGCAGAATCCGGATGGTGGTCGTTTTCCCCATGCCGTTGCGGCCCAGGAAACCGTAGATCGAGCCGCTGGGCACCCGCAGGCTGAGGTCGCGTACGATCTCGCGGCTCCCGTAGTATTTCGTGAGTCGATCGATTTCAATCACGGGAGCCGGATTCATTTTTTGTTCCTTTCTTCGCTGGTTTGGATTTGGCGAACGTTGCGCTGCAGTTCCTTCCACTGGGCTTCTAGAACGGCGAGAACCTCTGGAAGCTCAACCCCGAGCATGATGGCCTGGTGGCAGAGCTGTTCGGCGACGTGTTGCAGGCGGCGGTCCCGTTCCACGTCGGAGAAAACCTGGCGCCGCTCGGCCACGAAAACTCCCCGGCCCGACCTGCTCTCCAGAATGCCTTCCCGGATCAGTTCCTGATAAGAGCGCGCGACGGTGTTTGGATTGATCACCAGCGCTTCCGCGAGCGTGCGTACCGCGGGAAGCTGCGCGCCGATCGGCAATTTGCCCGCGGCGATAGAGAGATGAATTTGCTGCATGATCTGCCGGAAGATGGGGACGTCACTGGCGGGAGAGATGGAGAAGCTTAGTGACACTAGGTGTAGTAATAGGCTAGTACACAAACGCTGCAAGGGAATTGTGAGACGAAGTTTTTTGGGCGTCAGCTTCGTTACCCTACCCGTGTCTGCCCATTATCCCGGGGAGTGCAGGCATCTGCCGCCAGGGCATCTTGCCTTGGGCAGCGGGCGGGACGCCCGCCCTACCCGGGAACTCCGAGCGCCCGGATTTCGGGCGCATGAGTTACCCTTCCGCCTCTAGCGGCGTCTATGACCGTCGGAAAGGTTGCGCTGAACTGGAGTCTAACGACACTCACAGACTGCTGCCTACAGCCGAAGGGCGCGCGCGGCTCACCGCGAAAGCGCCGGCCCTGGGTTGACGGGTGTTGGACCGTTTGCCTCAGGCTTGGCTGCCGTGGCCGGGGAACCTTCGGGCCTGCCGGCCGAGGAGTTGCCGGCGCCGCCAAATTCCCCCCGGAGCCTGGCCAGGATCTCCGGCATGCGGCGGGAGCGTTCGGCGGCGGCCTGGCGTTGCAGATCGCGCTCCAGCTTGCGCCGCTCCTGCCGATAGCGCAGGGCGAACATCTCGCGCTGGTCCGCATCCAGATGCAGGCCGCTGTCCTGCACCGCTTTGTCTATTTCCGCCCGCACCCGGGCGTGCGCCATGTTGCTCAATGCGGCGCGCTCCTCCGGGGGCAGCCCCCGCCACATCTCCAGGTTGCGATTGAAGGTTTCGCGTTCCTCCGGCTGGAGTTGCTCCGGGTTGCGGTAGCTCTCTTGCTCGGCACGAAAGCGCGCTTGGGCTGCGTTCTCGCCCTGCGGCATCAGCATGGGCCCCGGACCTTTGCGCGGGCGAAAACCTGGGCCACCCGGCTCCTGAGACCGCACAATGCCCAGCCCCGCCGGAGCCAAGCTCAGGCAGGCGAGCATCAGAATCTTGAGGTGTCGTCGGTCCATGCGTTGGTCTCCTCACGCGCCACCAGGTTATCCAGATCAGCGATGACGTCGACATCTTGTGGACGCACGTCGGCCGGGATCTGAAACACCGCGGCGCTTGCCGTCGGCGCGGTCTGAGCCTTGGGCACAGCCGCAACCGCGGGCGCAGAGACCGCCGCGGACGGTGCCACGACAGCGAAGGAAGGGGGGACCGTCACGGACGACCGGCGCGCGACCGGAGCCGGCGGCGCCACGGGTACGGACGAGAAGCTCAACACTCCCAACACAGCCACGAGAACGGCGGCAGCGCCGCTGGCGGCGAGGATCCAGCCTGGACGAAACCAGGCGCGCCAGCCGCGGGCAAACCCGCCCACCGTGGCCGCTTCCCCGTCCGCGTCCAAATCCCGCAGCACGCGGCGGACAAAATAGGGGCTGGGCGCAACGGCTCGAGCCCGGCCGAGCAGCTCCCAAAGTGCCTGATCGTCATCCGGTTCCAGGCCCCTGTCGTCGTTTTTGGCATCCATGCTCATCCCACTTTTATCAACGCGTAAAAAGACCGCGGGTTGCAGCCTTTTATTCCGCCCCGCGCGTGGCGGGCGCCGCTTGACGGTTTCGCAGCCACCCGCTATTGTCAACGTCCCGACTGATCCAGATCAGAGCTTCGCGTGCTAATCCCTGTGGGGGCGTGGCCCGCTCGTTGCCTTGGCTGCGCCTGGCATCGTCGGGCCGTCTTTTTTTATGAACAGCGAATTGATTGCAGCTCTGGATTACTTCGAGCGGGAGAAGGGGATCAAGCGTGAGATCCTGCTCGAAGCCGTTTCCACGGCCTTGCTGTCGGCTTCCAAGAAAAGCGTCGGGCCTGCGCGCGATTTGCGCATCGATATCAACCCGAAAAGCGGTGAGATCCGGGCCTTGGCCAGCTTGATCGTGGTCGAGCGCGTCAACGAAGTGCATGGCGAAATCCTGCTTTCGAAAGCGCGCAAACTCAAGGGGGACGCCCAGATCGGTGACGTCCTGGACGTGGAAGTCACGCCCAAGGATTTCGGCCGCATCAGCGCGCAGACGGCCAAGCAAGCCATGCTCCAGCGCATCCGGCAAGCGGAGAAGGAAATGATGTATGACGAGTTCAAGGATCGCGCCGGGGAAATCGTCAGCGGCATCGTCCGGCGCTTTGAGCGCAGCGACGTGATCATCGACTTGGGCAAGTTCGACGCCATCATGCTCTCCAAGGAGCGCGTGGTCACCGAGGATTACAACGTCGGCGACCGCCTGCGGGCGTATGTCGTCGCGGTGGAGAACGGCTTGCGCGGGCCGGAGATCATCCTTTCGCGCAGCCACCCGAATTTTGTCCGCCGGCTCTTCGAGCTCGAGGTTAGCGAAATCAACGATCGCACGGTGGAGATCCGCGGGCTGGCACGGGAAGCCGGTTATCGCACGAAGATCGCGGTCTACAGCGCCAACGAGAAAGTCGATCCGGTCGGCGCGTGCGTCGGCATGCGGGGGTCGCGGGTCAAAAACATCGTCCGCGAGCTCAACAACGAGAAGGTGGACATCATTCGCTGGCACGCGGACCCGCGCGAGTTCATCCTGGAAGCGCTCAAGCCGGCACGGATCAAGGGTTTGACCCTCGATGCGGTGAAGAAGGTGGCGCAGATCCGGGTGGACGAGGATCAGCTCTCGCTGGCGATCGGCAAGCGGGGGCAAAATGCGCGCCTGACCGCCAAGCTGACGGGTTGGGAAATCAACATCGAGAAGGATGAGTCCGCCGCGATCGTGCTCGAGAACAAAGTGACGCAAGCGGCTTCGCTGCTGGCGAGTACTTTGGAGGTCGACCAGAGTGTGGCGCAAACGCTGGTCAAAAACGGCTTTTTCAACGTCGAAGCCCTGCTCGATGTCGAACCGCAAGACCTGGCGGAGATCCTGGCGCTCGATCTCGACCAAGCGACCGCCATGCACCTGCGCGCCCGGCAGCAGCACGAAAAAGACTGAGTTCCGCGCCTGTCGTGGCCATGGACGCCCAGACCGATTTTAAGCTAGAATACCTTTCCACCGCCGCCAAACGTGCCCCCCAGCGGGGTGGACCCGGCGCGGCCGCCGGCTCCCGGTCCCCCCCCCACGGCAAGGCCGGGGCGGCGGCCAAAGTTGAACCGGCTGCGCCCGCGGAGCCGAAAGCTGCGCCGAAGCCGGAGCCGCAGGAAACCGTCTCGCTCATCGAGCCCAAGACCAAGTCCGTGCGCGGTCCGCGCCTGGGCACCCGCGGCACGGTGCTGCCGCCGATCTCGAAGCTGAACCCGCCCGAGCCCGTGCCCGAAGCGGCAC
>CAXUFU010000066.1:0-2210 GCA_964250275.1 uncultured Chthoniobacterales bacterium
GCGTTCTTCTTTGGGTTGGGTGTGATCCTGCTCGTGTATCTGGCCATCGGTTTGTAAGGGAAAGCATCCACGCAACGCTTCATGGCCACTCCGATCCATAGTCTGTCCGTCAGCGAAAGCTTGATGCCGCTCTTGCTGCTGATCCCGCTCGGGGCGGCCATCCTGGTCTTGTGCGGCGCGCCGGCCCGGAAAACGTCGCTCTGGGCGGCGGCGGCCAACCTGATCCTGGCGCTGGGCCTCACGGCGGCCTACCGCACGCCGTATTGGTACACGCTGTTCGACGTGGTCCCGGGCCTGGACCTGAAGTTCCTGGTCGGTCTGGACGGCCTGAGCTTGACCATGGTGCTGCTCACCGTTCTGGTGACCATGAGCGCGATCTGGGTCTCGCCGCCGGTGGCCTCCGGAGAAAACGCGTTCTACGCTTGCCTGCTCTTTATCTCGGCCGGCGCGCTCGGCGCCTTCATCTCGTTCGATCTCTTTTTCTTCTACGCCTTCCATGAGCTGGCTTTGATTCCGACGTTCCTCTTGATCGGCATCTGGGGCCATGGCGAGCACCGGGTTGCTGCTGCCTGGAAAATCACGATCTACCTGGCCGCGGGCAGCTTCATCCTCTTGCTTGGCCTGATCGGCCTCTACGGCAGCTTGCCCACCGGCGCGCGCACTTTCGATCTGACCAAGATGGCGCACCTGGCGACCATGCCGGACCAACTCGGGCTGCCCAGTCAGATCAATGCCGGGGCGCAAATCTGGATTTTCCCGCTGCTCCTGGTGGGCTTTGGCACGTTGATCTCGCTCTTTCCTTTCCATACCTGGGCGCCCACCGCGTACGCCGCCGCGCCGACGCCCGCCGCCATGCTGCATGCGGGCGTGCTCAAGAAATTTGGGTTGTACGGGTTGTTGCGCATCGCCGTTCCGCTGCTGCCGGTCGGCTTGCAGCATTGGATGAACCTGCTGCTGATCCTGCTGGTCGGAAACATTCTCTACGTCGGCTTTGTGACGATCGCGCAGAAGCGGCTCGATCTGATGCTCGGCTATTCGAGCGTGATGCACATGGGCTACATTTTCCTAGGCATCTCGAGCTTGAACATCATCGGCTTGAGCGGCGCTGCCATCATGATGTTCGCGCACGGGCTTTCCATCGCGGTGCTCTTTGCCGTGGCCGGCGAAATTCGCGCCCGGACGGGAACCATGCGCATCCACGATTTAGGCGGGCTGGCGCATGAGATGCCGTTCTTGGCCTTGATCTTTGGGGTGGCGATGTTCGCCTCCATCGGGTTGCCGGGCTTCGCGAATTTCGCCTCGGAGATTATGGTATTTTTCGGCGCGTTTGCGTACCAGGACAGCTCGCTGCGGCACCTCGGTTATCACCAGATCGCTACCGTTTGCGCTTTGTGGGGTGTGGTCATGTCCGCGGTTTACATGCTGCGCGCGTACCGGCGGGTCTTCCTGGGCGAGCGCCGCGTGCTGCCGGTCGCAGCCAGCGCGGAGCACGCGCACCTGGTGGCACACATGCCGCACTACAGCGATCTCGCGCCGGCGCGGCGCTGGGCGCTAATAATCTTGCTGCTTGGCCTGATCATCGTCGGCTTCCGGCCACGCACGCTGCTCCATCTGGTGCAGCCGGTCATGGCTCAACTCACGTCCACCGGCGACGGCTCCGCCCGCGCGGCAAACCCCGGGGCGGCCCTGGCGCAGGGCTTGACCGCCGCCGTCCCGCGCTAGCGTGGCAGTTTTCGTCGCTTTCCGATTTTACGATGTACTCTCTTAGTCCTCCCTACCTCGAAGTGGCCGTCCTGCTTTTGGGATTGCTGCTCATCGTCTTCGAGATGTTCGTGGAATCGGTCGACCGCCGGGCGATCGCCTGGGCGGGCATCGTTGGTTTGGCCACGGTTCTGGGACTCAGCTTCTTTGTCGACCCCACCGTGCTGTCTCCGACAACATGGAACTTCTATAGCGCCGACCCCATCGCGATGTTCTTCAAGCGTTTCGCGCTCGTGACGACCATCCTTGTGTTGGTCATGTCGGTCGATTACCTGCCGGTGGTACGAAAATTCACCCCCGGCGCGACGTTGCAAGGCGGCCTGGGCGAGTTTCTTTCCCTGCCGATTCTCACCTGCGCCGGTCTGATGTGGATGGCGTCGGCGGTCGATTTCGTCATGATCTTCGTCTCGCTCGAACTCGTCACGGTTTCGTTTTACGTGCTCGTCAGC
>CAXUFU010000066.1:2220-9782 GCA_964250275.1 uncultured Chthoniobacterales bacterium
CGCGGCGCAACGCGGCCTCGCTGGAAGCGGGCGTCAAATACCTGATCCTGGGCGCGCTCTCCACCGGCTTCTTCGTTTACGGCATCACGTGGATTTTCGGCCTGACGGGCGAGACAAACCTGGGTCGCATCTCCGCGGTGCTGGCGCAGTATCACGGTAGCACCGCGCCCTTGTTCTTTAGCTTTGTACTCATCACCATTGCGCTCGCCTTCAAGATCGCAGCGTTCCCGTTCCAGGTCTGGGTGCCGGATGTCTACCAGGGTGCGCCGACGCCGATCACCGCTTTTCTTTCCGTCGGCTCGAAAGCGGCCGGGTTCGTGGTGTTCATCCGGGTGCTGGACATGTTTTTCAATGCTTCGGCGATCGTCAGCCGCGTCGGCACGCTGCTGGTGGTAATGGCGGCAGCCACCCTCATCTACGGGAATCTTGCCGCGCTGCCGCAGAATAATCTCAAACGGCTGCTGGCCTACTCGAGCATCGGGCACGCGGGTTATCTGCTCGTCGCGGTCGCCAGCGCCGCCCGGATGATCGCGCCCACGCCGACCGGCAACCTCTCGCCCGGAGGCGCCATCGCGTTTTATCTGGCGGCTTATCTGCTGATGACGCTCCTGGCGTTTACGGTCATGATCGTGGTTGCCAACCACTCCGCCGGGGACGATATCGCGGATTTCAACGGCTTGGGCAAACGCTCGCCTTTCTTGGCGTTCGCGATGTTGGTCGCGATGCTTTCGCTGGCGGGACTGCCGTTTACGGTAGGATTTTTCGGTAAGTTTTTCATCTTCACCGTGGCGCTGGCGCAGCGGCAGTTCTTCTTGGTGGCAGTGAGCGTCGTGACCGTCGCGTGCGGCTTTTACTACTATCTGCGGGTGGTGCGCGCGATGTATTTCCAGCCGGCGACTACTGGGAGCGACCTCACCACCGAGATCCCGCTGACAATGGTCACACGCCTGACCATTGCTGTGCTGGTAGCGCTGATTTTTTTCCTAGGCGTTTACCCGTTGCCTTTGCTGGGGGTGGCCGATTCTTCAGACCGCCCGGTGCTTCCGATGGCAACGGCAAAGATGGTTCCGTCGATGGCTTTGAGCCGTTAGCTTTCTGTCCCGGGTAGGCTGGCGTCCGACTCCAAAAAAAAGTAGGGATGGGTCTCCGACCCGGTCCCTTGCTGTCTGGAGAAGCGTCCCCGTAAATGGTGCAGCCCGTTTCCAAGCACGTTTGCCGGACAGAAAGGGACCGGGTCGGAGACCCATCCCTACCTTTTTGGGACTGCCGCGGCGCCCCAACGTCAGTCGCTTAACTCCACGTTCCAGTACGCGATATCCACGAAATGGCGCCAGCTTTCATCGTGCGGGCCGCCCCAGGTCAGGTGGATAAACGGTCGCCACTTCGGCCGCTTGGGTTTGCGGATCAGCGCCATGTTCACCTCGTGCGGCAGCTTGTTGCCCTTGCGCGTATTGCACCGGATGCACGAGCAAACAACGTTCTCCCACGTGGTCAGCCCGCCTTTGTCGCGCGGCAACACGTGGTCGATATTCAGATCTCTGCGGTCGAACAGTTTCCCGCAGTACTGGCACGTATTGTGATCGCGCTCGAAGATGTTGTGCCGGGTGAACTTCACCTCTTTCTTCGGCAAGCGATCGAAAAACAGCAGGACGATGATGCGCGGTACACGGATCTTTAGCGTCACGCCATTGAGCATGACCGCTTCCGGCGAGCGCGCGGAAAAATCCCGCCAGCTCTCGAAATCGTGCGTCAGAAAATTCTTCTCGCCGTCCGCGGCCACCACCTGCGCATGTCCTTCGTAGAGAAGGTTGAAAGCCCGGCGCGCGCTGCAAATATTCACGGCCTGCCACAGCCGATTGAGCACGAGGACCGGGTTATCCAGGACGCTTTGCACGCGGAGCGAGTTCGTTGTTGTCCGACGGACTTCGCCCCGCAGATTAGCCGCGCGACTTTACCCTGTCAACCAGGACCGGCTTATGCTAAAGATCAGTACATTGAACGCCGGCAGCCAGCGTCGTCCCCACGGTGCGCTTTGCTTGGCGGAAGACCTCCCCTTCTCAGTGTATGTCCCAAATGTTTAGTGTTCGGACTGCCTCGCGCCTTCCGTGGCGGCAAGGCTTCAACAAGCTCGCCGGCCGTTGCTGCCTGACGGCGCTCCTGCTGGCGTCCTTGCCCGTGTGCGTGACTCGCGCCCAGATCCCGGCCATCCGCCCGGATAACGAGAGCGCGAACGTCAGCGATCCTTCAGAGTTATTCCTCAAAGCCTTCACCTCCGTGCAGGCGGGTGAGAAACTGGAGGCAGACGGCAATCTGCGCGCGGCGCTCGCGAAGTACCGTTTTGCCGCCAGCCTGCTCGATCAACTCGGGCAATCGAACGCTAACTGGCAGCCGTTGATCGTGCGCTATCGCTTGCGCAAGACGACCGAGAATATCCAGCGCCTCGAAGACAAAATCTCCGTCAATCCCGGCGGACTTGGGGGCGGGCAAAGCGCCGGCGGTACGGCTGGTGGCGCTGACACCCGCGGCCGCCCGCCGCTCAATAACGACGAAGATCCGTTGCCCACCGCCGACGACGCTCCCGCCGCCGGCGCCGGGCAGGTCTCAAGCCCGCAAGCGGCCCAAGTTCAGGCCGACGCCATGGACCGGGCAACGGCGGATCTGCGCAACAAGTTGGCCAAGACGCAGAAGGACCTCAAGACCGCGCTCGACCAACTGAGCGCCGCGCAGAAGGACAAGCAGGCGGCGATCAAAGACAAAAGCGATCTTGAGTTTCAACTCCAGTCCGCCAGGTCCGAGTCCAAGCTGGCGCAAAAGCGTTTTGAACATGCCAAAGCCGACCGTGACGATTTGCAGTCGCAGGTCGATAAGGCGGAGTCGCAGTTGAAAGACGCGCTGGGGAAGACCCGGGACGACAAGGCGAGCCGCAAAGAGTTGCGCAATCAGGTCGCCGTGCTCAAAGAGTCTCTCGCCAAGGCGCAGGCGGACGCGGACGCTGCCGCCAAGAGCCGCGACGAGCTCACCCGTAAACTCGCGGACAGCGACAGCCACGCGGCCGATCTGACCAAACAACGCGATGCCGCCGTCGCGCAGAGCGATCTGACGAAGGATGCGGCGCAAAAGATCGAGTCGCTGCAAAACGAGAACAGCGCGCTGACCCAAAAGCTCTCCAGCGCGGTAAATGCCATCGCGGAACTGTCGGCAGACTCCTTGAAGAAGAAGGAGGAACTCGATGGCGTGCGCACGGAGCTGGCTTCGCTCAAGGATCAGCTCGCTTCGAGCCGCGGCGAAAACGATCGCTCGGCCCTGGCCATCTCCGACTTGCGCGCTCAGCTCGACGAGAAAGCCAAGCGGCTCGACGACTTAAAGGCGCACGGGATGACCACCGACGACGTCGGCAAGATGAGCCGCGAAAACGATTTGCTGCGCAGCATCGTCATGCGGCAACTCAAGGATCAAGCCCGGCGCGTCGCCGCCAAGCAGTTGTTGACCGAAGAGTTGTCGAAGCTCGAGGTGCAATCGGATACGCTCAATCACGAAGTGGAAGAACTGGGGCGGCCGACCTTGCAACTCACTGACGAGGAGCGCGCTCTGTTCAAGGATCCGGACGTTTCCATCCCGGACGTGTCCGACCCTTCTTCGATGGCAATCTCCATCGCCGCAATCAAATCGAAGCCGAGCAACCTGGCCGCATCCAGCACGGCGCTTCCAGGCGGACCGGGCGCACTCGGAGTGCCTAACGCGCCGGCAACCCCCGGCGCTCCAGCTCCGTCTGCGCCCCAAAATGGCGGCAACAGCCACGGCGCATCCGCCGCTACCGCTGGCGCCAGCGACGGGCCGCAGGTGGAAACGACGTTCCAGCCGAAGGTGGCCGAAGATCTCGTGCCGATGGCGCGCGAGGCCAAGGAGGATTTTGACCGCGGCCACTACGTCGACGCCGAGGGCGTCTACGACAAGCTGCTGGCGCGCGATCCCAAGAATCCGTACTTGCTGTCAAATCAGGGTGTCGTCCTATTCCGCGAGAACAAGCTCAAGAGCGCGGAAGTCGTCCTGAAAAAGGCGGTGGTCGCGGCACCGAAGGATCCGTTCGGCCAAGCGACGCTGGGAATCGTTTACTACAAGATGCATCGGCTGGACGATGCCATCAGCGCGTTGACCCAAGCCATCACGCTCGATCCCAAAAATGCCACCGCGCACAATTACCTCGGGATCATCTCGAGCGAGAAAGGCTGGCCGGAAGCAGCGATCGAGGAGATGCAAAAAGCGATCGCTCTCAACCCGAACTACGCCGACGCCCACTTTAACATCGCGGTGATCTACGCGACCAACCAGCCGCCGGCCAAGGACCGCGCGCAAGAGCATTACAAGATCGCGACATCGCTCGGCGCGACGCCCGATCCCACCCTGGAAAAGCTGCTGAAGAAGTGAGGCGGCTGATGGGGTGAAGGGAAGTTGGTCGATGGATTCCCGGGTCTCGTTTCGGCAGCGAAGCTGCCGTTTGTACCTGTTTGGATGCCGCTAAGCGGCGGCTAGAGCAGATTAGAAAATGTTGTAGCCGGGTAGTTCCGGTTGTTGTAGGGCGGGCGCTCCGCCGGCGGGGTACAGCGCCATCGGGCGGAGCGCCCGCCCTACAACTCGGAGCCGCTCTAGAACGAGCACTTGACTGACGCGCGTCCATTCTCCCTATTGGAAATTCGATTTTCGGCATGAAAACAGATCGCGAAACGTTCGAGCTCAAGCCGTTTCTGCTGGAACTGGCCATCTACTCGGTGCTGGTCGTCGCGTACTTTTTCCTCGTGCTGCATTACCTAGGCGGCTGGCTGAAAAACCTCTTTGACCAGCAGCGCTGGACCTACGCGTTTGTTGCCCTGGGCTTGATGCTTGGTCAGGCGGTCGTCCTCGAAATGGTCACGACGCTGCTCCTGCGTTTTACCCGCGCGAAGACCCGCTCCTAGACAACCCCGTGGACTTCCTGATCTCGGGGCAGCATCTGAACCCGTACTACCTCGTCTCGGTCGGCTTTATCATCGGGGTGTTAGGCGGATTTTTCGGCGTGGGCGGCAGTTTCCTGGCCGGCCCGGCGCTCTTGGTCGTCGGGCTGCCGGCGCATTTCGTGGTCGGTACCGATCTGGCGCACATCGTCGGGAAATCCGTCGTGGCGGCCAAGAAGCACTACGCGCTGGGCAACGTCGATTTCAAGCTGGGTGGCCTGATGGTCGCGGGCACGATCGTCGGCGTGGAGATCGGGGCGCAGTTCATCGAGCACCTGAAAAAAGCCGGTGACGTCAATCAGGTGGTTTCGGTCAGTTATCTCGTGGTCCTGCTCGCCATCTCCGGATTCATGGCCTGGGAAGGAATGGCCACCTTGCGCATGCAACGGCGCAGCGGCACGAGCAACGCTCCGGTGGACACGCCTGGCGGCAAAGCCGGGCCGGACGACAACGCCTTTGGCGGCATCGCGCGGATGGTGCAGCGCATCCGCTTGCCGCCACTGGTGGATCTGCCGGTCTGCGGCATCCAGCAAATCTCGGTCTGGGCCATCCTGGCGGTCGCCTTGGTCGGGGGAATCGTCAGCGGGTTCTTGGGCGCGGGTGGGGGATACATTCGCATGCCGGCCATGGTTTACCTCCTCGGCGCGCCGACCCATATCGCGGTCGGCACCGATCTGCTGGAGATCATCGTCTCCGCGAGCTACGGCACCATCTCCCACGCGCTCAAAGGCAACGTCGATATTCTCATCGCCCTGGTCATGAACACGGGGGCGGCCATCGGCGCGCAAGTCGGCGCCATCGGGACGCAACACTTCAACGGCCCGAAGATCCGGCTGGCATTTTCGCCGCTGCCGTTAATCGGCGCCGGTTTGCTCGTCTACAATCTGGCGAGTGGCCACCGCTTGTAGGCCGGCGCCTCATTTGCTGGCAGACGATGGATGTGTGACGATCATTGCGGTCCATGAGTCCTATCGCCGCCCAGCGATCTGAGCCGGCGCCCGCCTCGTCCCGGCTGGCTGCTCCGTCCGTTGCTCCGCTGCCGCACTGTCTGGCGGCTGCGGCCGCGCTGGTGGCCGTCGCGCTTTGTCTCGGGGCCATTCATCTCTGCGTCCGGGCCATTCTGCCCGCGCACCTGGCGGAGTTTGCCAGCCGCACTTCTCCCATCAAACTCTCCGGCAACGTGCTGCAGGAATGCGCCTTCTCGACGCCGGGTGAAATGCCCATCTACGGCAGTTCCGAGCTCGACCGCGCCGCGCGCAATCGGCCGGACGCCTTCTTCCGGGATCGGCCGACGGGCTTTGCGGTCTTTCCCATCGGACGGGGCGGCACGACCTGTTTGATGCTGCTGCAAAAGATCGCCGCCGCCGGCCCGGTGGTGCGCGGCAAGAAAACGGCGGTATTCCTTTCGCCGACCTGGTTCTCCAAGGAAGAAGTGGGAGAAAACGCGGTCGACGGCAACCTCACCGCCGACCAGGTGAGCGCCTGGATCTTCAGCGGCGCGATCACGGGCGCGCTCAAGCAGAAGATCGCGCTCCGGTTGCAGGATTACCCGGATAGCCTGCCGGACGAGCCGATGTTGACCCTGGCTTTGCAGTGTCTCGCCGACCCGACCTCGGCTCACCGGCTCTTGTTTGCGGCTTGCGCGCCGTTTGGCTGGTTCCAGAACCTGGTCTACCAACAACTCGAATACTGCTCCATCGGACGCGAGATCCTGGAGTACCGCCCAAAGAAAGGGACGCGGACCTCGGCCGTGCCGCCGGCTGCCCAGGACTGGGATGCTCTGGCGCAGGCAGCCGAACGCCTCGATCGCGCCGTCGACCACGGCGTGCCCTTTAGCCCCGTGATCTCGCAGAACGATCGCGACATGAAGAAGTTGCGGGCGGCCGTGCGCCCGACGCGCAATCGCGACGCGGAGTTCGTGTCCAAAATGCTCGATTCCAAAGAATGGGAGGACCTGGGCTTACTGATGGAAGGCCTGCGCGAGCTCGGCGCCCGGGCTTTGTTCGTCGACCAACCCTTTAATGGCGTGTACCGCGACATGGGTGGCACCACGCCGCAAGGCCGCCGGCCCTACTACGAAAAGCTGGCGCGGGTGATTGCCGCTGGCGGATTCACCCTGCACGATTACCCGGACCACGAGGAAGACCGGTTTTTCTTTAACGATACCGGCCACCCCAGCGGTAAAGCCTGGATTTTCTACGATCACGCTCTTGATGAATTTTACCGTGGCCTTCCGCCACAGTGAGCTTTGTGCCGACGATGACTGCCCCGGAAAACACCCTGCGAGCCGCGCCTCGGCCCGCGCTGCACGTCCTCGGCTTGTGCCTATATTACGCTGCCATCCTCGTCCTCTTGTTGTGGATTTATGGCCGGGGCGATACACCCACGGCGCCGTTCGTCTACCAGGGCTTTTAGAAAGTCTTAAGCAACTGTGGCCGGCAAATGCTCCGGCTGTAGCGGCGGTCTAGGCAAGAGCAGGGTAAGACAA
Source organism: uncultured Chthoniobacterales bacterium (assembly GCA_964250275.1). Classification (GTDB taxonomy): domain Bacteria; phylum Verrucomicrobiota; class Verrucomicrobiia; order Chthoniobacterales; family SZAS-18; genus CAXUFU01. The sequence goes on from CAXUFU010000066.1 coordinate 9,697, forward strand.
TCTATAGCCACTTGCCCTTGGCGGAGGCGGCCTCCGAGTTTTCGGGGGGGGGGGGGTGGGGGGGGTGTGGGGGGGGGAGGGTGTGG
>CAXUFU010000067.1:0-9596 GCA_964250275.1 uncultured Chthoniobacterales bacterium
CGGTCATAGACCGCCGCTACCGACGGCCATAACCCGCCGCTACCGACGGACATAACCCGCCGCTACCGACGGTCATAACCCGCCGCTACCGACGGTCATAGACCGCCGCTACAGGCCTACTTGCGCAGCCAGCGCCAGTTCTCCAGGCGGTTCATCTGCCGCTGGCGATAGAAGTAGAACGGCGCCTTGACCGCGAAATCCACGCTGAAATCCGCCGGGCCGGCCTCGCCATTGGGGAGGGTTTGCGTGTGAAAGGCGAAGTCCATCTGCGCCACGGAAGCAAACAAGCCCACCGTGGCGGGCGCCGCGAGCGAGCCTTCGCCTTGCAGAATTTCGAACGTCCTTTTATCCACCCAATACCGGCCGTGCAAATGGTCGATCACCTTCTCCTCGCTCGTCTCCGCATCTTGCCCGGGCTTGGGCGAGTAGTCGACCACGTAGCACGTCCGGCCGCGCACGGTGGCATCGGGCGCTAGCGCGTACTGGAAGCGTGGCGCGAGTTTGCGCAGGTCCATCTCACCCATGCGGTGCTGGGCCTTAACGGTGTCGCCATCCTTGTTCGCGGCGCTGCCGGCGGCAGAGAGATCGGCGGCGGCGGCTCCGGCCAGCTCGCTCGTCTCTCGGTGGACGATCCGGACTGTCTTGGTCTTCAAGACTTGCCCGGAGTCGTCCAAGCGGTCCGTCGTGATGATCTGGTCGCACTCGAGCCGGAGCCGATGCTCGCGGCGCAGTTGATCGTTCGCGACCGCCCGCTGCACGATTTCGTCCACGGTCGGACCCGGCGCTTTCGCGGTGACGACCACGCCGGCGGAGGTCTGGGCCCGGAGAGCCGGAGCAGCGCCAAGAAGGATCGCCAACAGCAAGAGAAAGCGGTGGGATCGCATAGAGCGCGCAGGGAGATCGCTGGCGGCGGACGTTACGGTCGAGTGAGGAAGGTCACAACGCCGGACTTGGCGCGCGGAAGCAGGCTCTGCCACCTTCGGTTTTCGCACGGCACACTTCCTGCCCATCTCCTCAACCGGCTGATCCCGTAATCAGCTTTAGGCCCGCAACCACCTTGACCAATCCTCCACCACCCGAACGATGGAATCCTCACGCAGATCGTCGGCTCTCCCGGCGGTACTCGGCTGGTTAGCGCTCGCGTTGATCCTAAGCGCTGGCGGGTGCTCGCGGAAAACGGCAGCGCCGCTGACCACACCTGCTCGCCAGCCCGCCAGTGTGCCGACCGAACAACGCTGGATCATCGGGAGTGTCCTGCGAGACGCCGTCAATCTGGCCGTCTTTGCCGCCGGGGCGACACACTGGACTGCTTTGCCGGCCAATGGCGTGGAAGTGCGCGAGAACGCTGGCAGCGAGCCGGGGCAAAGCTACGACGCCACCATCCAACTACCCGGTGGCGGCGAAGCCGTCCGGTGCGTGTTGCCGATCAAAGCAACGGTGTGGTCGCCCTCCTTGTACGTGCCGGCGCTTCGTGCCGTCTTTGACCGGCTGAAGCTTTCGCCTCCTGCTGGAAACGATGCGGCCGGCGCGTTGGCAGACTCTGACTTGCTCCGGGCGCTGTCCAACCCGCTCACGGCCGAAATCGAACGCCAAAACCAAAAACTTTCCGCCTGGCTACAGGACCACCCGCTCGACGCGCGGGCGCACGAACAGGCGGCCCTGCTCCTCGGCACGTTGGCCATGCGAGAGAACTCCGGGCTGTACTGGAACCCGCGGGCCTTGTGCAACCGGGCCGCCGCCCACCTGGCGTTCGCGCGTGTTTTGCGGCCCAACGTCTCCACCTGCGGTGAAGTAGCGGACTTGCTCATCGGCGTGATCATCGACACCAAGGCGGATTGCCAGAAACGGATCGCGGCGTTGCAAGCGCAGGTCCCCGCGCACCCGGAACTCGGGGCCTGGGCGATGGCAGCCGCCTTGCGCAATACGCGCGATTACCGCCTGCTCCCCAACCCGGACGGCGCCACTTTCCTGGAACGGGTCGAGCTTTTCCGCGCATTAGCCGAGGCGATCAGCACCGAACAAGCCATCAAGCGCATGCCGAATCTCCAGCCCACCACCGCGCCGGATTGGGAGCGCATCGTCTTACAAGGGGGCTACGGGGTCGGAGCCGGCCATCAGTTCGCCATGCCGTCCACCGGCCTCGAATGGAACGATGCCATGCAGATCTTTCCGGCCCTGCGCACGGCCCGCGCGCCGGCGCAACTGGCCATGATCTTCAACCCGGTGCCGGGTGACACCGTGCAAGCCGGCGAGGATGGACGCCCCCGCCTGCGCGTGATCGACCAAGGGACGTGGGCGCAGTTTTTCCAACGCCACGTGCTCCAATCGGCAGACGAGACCTACCACTTTCTCGCCAAGATTTGGGGCGTGCCAGAGATGGCCAAGAGTTTCCGGGTGCAGGTTGGACCGCTGCTCAAGCGCTTGACGCTATACCCTTTGTGCCTGGACTTCCTGGGCAAGGAGGATGGCGAGGCGCTTTATGCGCCGGCGGCGGACCTGCTCAATCAGCATCCGGAATGGGTCAGCGACCAGGCTTGGGCACGAGTGGTCAAGGTGGTGCCAGCGCAATATGCCAAGGGGGGATCCTGGGCAACAGTGAGCCGAAACTGGTTTTCGCCCGGCGTGCCGACCGGGACCGTTTACGGCTTCGACGGTCGCATGATCGGCGACTCGGTCCTACCCACGCCGGTGGCTGCGGATCTGCAGCATCTGTACGCAATCGCGCCGCTGAAATACAGCGTCGCCTGGATCTACGTGAGCGCTGCGGCGCCCCACCATCACCCGACCTTCGAACAGTATCAGCAAGCCATGGGACCGCTGCTCGCCTATTATCTGCCTGCCATCTCCGGCGAAGCGTCGCTGGTGCAAAACGATCCCGCCAAATATGGCGCCGCGTTGAATGAAGCCGCTGCTCTCAACCCCGGGTATTATCTCACGTTAGGCCGATATTACCGCACACACCGGATGGAGATCGAAGCGGCGCAGGCTTATCAAGCCGCCATTGATCAGGGAGCGGATCAGGTGGCGGTGGCTAACGATTGCCGGTGGCTGGTCGATTACTACTACGATCACGGCCAGCGTGAACGCGCCATGTCCATCGCCCAGCAAGCGGCGGAAGTTTATTCTTTCCGCGGGCTGGAAACCTGGGCGCGTTTGCTGGAGCGGATGGAACGCATCCCGGAAGCAGAGTCCTACTACAACAAGATCTACGAGCGTTACCAGGACGCCAAACCGTTGAACGCCTTCTATGCGCGGCAGGCGACGGCCCATCCCGAGTACGCGGATAAGATGAAGGCAGCGGAAGACCAAATTTTTCCGCAAGGCATGGAGGAGGTCACGCTGGCCAAGCTGACGGACAAACCGACCAAAGGCGTCATTGTCCGCGGAGAAAACGAGCTTTCGCGCCAGGCTGGCCTCAAGCCGGACGCGATCATCGTCGGACTTGATGGCAAGCGCGTGCGCGACATGAATCAATATTCTTATGTCCGCGGATTAACTACGTCACCGGACCTTACTTTGCTGGTGTACCAGGACGGCAAGTACCAGGAGATCCATGCTAATATACCTGGCCGCATGTTCAACCTGGTGTTTGCCACTTGGCCTTAGTTAGCTCGGCGGCGAAGCCCTCTTCTACAGCATCTTGGAGTGATGGTGGAGCCGCTTCCAAAAAAAAGGCAGGAGCGGGCTCTCCGAGCCGTCTCAAGCTGTCTGGAGAGCCTGCCGCGACAACGCCGCCCGACAATCGGAAACGCGCCTGATCTTTGCTCAGCATCAATCCAGTATTCCGGGCAGGTCCAAGTCTTGTTCGCGCGCACAGGCCAATGCCAGCGGATAGCCGGCGTCGGCATGGCGCATCACACCAGTGGCAGGATCGTTCCACAACACCCGTCCCAAACGGCGGGCCGCGGCAGGCGTGCCGTCGCAGCAAATGACCATGCCGGCGTGTTGCGAATAACCCATCCCCACCCCGCCGCCGTGATGCAGGGAGACCCAGGTCGCGCCGGAGGCGGTGTTGAGCAGCGCATTGAGCAGGGGCCAATCCGAGACGGCATCCGAGCCGTCGCGCATGGCTTCGGTCTCGCGGTTGGGCGAAGCGACCGACCCGGCGTCGAGGTGGTCGCGCCCGATCACCACGGGCGCCCGGAGTTCGCCGCGTGCGACCATCTCGTTGAAGGCCAATCCCAGCCGGTGCCGCTGGCCGAGGCCCACCCAGCAAATGCGCGCGGGCAGCCCCTGGAAAGCAATGCGGGCCCGCGCCAGGTCCAGCCAGCGATGCAAATGGGGATCGTCCGGGATGAGTTCCTTGACCTTGGCGTCAGTGCGGTAAATATCCTCCGGATCGCCGGAAAGGGCGACCCAGCGGAAGGGTCCGACGCCGCGGCAAAATAGCGGGCGGATGTACGCCGGGACGAAGCCGGGGAAGGCAAACGCCTCGGCGAGGCCTTCATCCTTGGCGACCTGGCGGATGTTGTTGCCGTAGTCGAAGGTAGGCACGCCCGCGCGGTAAAACGCGAGCATGGCTGCCACGTGCTCGCGCATCGAAGCGCGCGCGGCTTTCTCGACAGCCTCTGGGTCAGTCGCGCGGCGCTCGCGCCACTCGGCCAAGGTCCAACCCTTCGGCAGGTAACCGTGGCGCGGATCGTGCGCGGAAGTCTGGTCGGTCACCAGGTCCGGGCGCACGCCGCGCCGGACGAGCTCGGGCAGGATTTCGGCGGCGTTGCCAAGCAGACCGACGGACTTCGCCTCACCCGCCTGCGTCCAGCGGGCAATAATCGCCAGCGCTTCATCGAGCGACTCCGTTTTCTCGTCGAGGTACCGCGTGCGCAGCCGGAAATCGATACCGGCCGGGTTGCATTCGATCGCCAGGCAGCACGCGCCGGCCATGGCGGCCGCGAGGGGTTGCGCCCCGCCCATGCCGCCGAGGCCGGCGGTGAGAAGCCAGCGCCCCTCCAAATTGCCGGCGTAATGCTGCCGGCCCGCTTCGACGAACGTCTCGTAAGTGCCTTGGACGATGCCTTGCGTGCCGATGTAAATCCACGATCCGGCGGTCATCTGGCCGAACATCATGAGCCCTTGGCGATCGAGCGCGTGGAAATGTTCCCAGGTGGCCCAACGCGGCACCAGGTTGGAGTTGGCGATGAGCACGCGCGGCGCGTCCTCGTGCGTGCGGAACACGCCCACGGGCTTGCCCGATTGGACCAGCAGCGTCTGGTCGTTCTCCAAGGCCTTGAGCGACGCGACGATTTGATCGAACGCCCGCCAATCCCGCGCCGCCTTGCCGATCCCGCCGTACACGACGAGTTCGTCCGGATTCTCGGCGACTTCCGGATCGAGGTTGTTCATCAACATGCGCAGCGGCGCCTCCGTCAGCCAGCTCTTGGCGTTGAGCGTGGTCCCGCGCGGCGCGCGGACGGGGCGGGCTTCGTGAGGCCGTGGTTCTGTCATATTAAGGTGGGTAGGATGTCCGGCGGAACCGCAGCGTGCAGGCGGCCCGAGGTGACCAACTCGGTGGCGGCTGCCAGATCGGGCGCGAGATAACGGTCCTGCTCGAGCGTTGGCACGACAGCGCGGATGGCGGCCAGTGCGTGTTGCAACAGCGGACTCGTGATCAGGGGCGCGCGCAACTCCACGCCTTGCGCGGCTGTGAGCGCTTCGATCCCGATAATGCCACACAGGTTCTGCGTCATGGCGAGCAGGCGGCGGGCGCCATGGCAGGACATGGAAACGTGGTCTTCCTGGTTGGCTGAGGTCGGCGTGGAATCGACCGATGCCGGGTGCGACATTTGTTTGTTCTCGGACATCAACGCGGCGGAGGTCACTTCCGCGATCATCAGGCCGGAGTTCAAGCCCGGCTTTTTGGTCAGGAAAGCGGGCAGGCCGTAGTTCATGGTGGGATCGACCAGCAACGCGACCCGGCGTTGGGCAATCGCGCCGATTTCGCAGATGGCCAGCGCGATCTGGTCGGCGGCCAGCGCCACCGGCTCGCCATGGAAATTGCCGCCGGAAACGACCGACCCATCGGAGATGACCAGCGGATTATCCGTGACGGCGTTGGCTTCGACAACCAGCGTGCGCGCCACGGAGCGCAGGACATCGAGACACGCGCCACCGACCTGGGCCTGGCAACGCACACAGTAAGGATCCTGCACGCGCTCGTCGCCAACGAGGTGGCTCTGGCGAATGACGGAGCCTTCCAGCAGGCGGCGCAAGGCGGCGGCGGTGTCGATCTGCCCCTGGTGCCCGCGCAACCGGTGGATTTCCGCGCGGAACGGCTGCGGCGAACCCATGGCGGCATCGGTCGAGAGCGCCCCGGTGATGACCGCCGCTTGAGCCGCACGATGCGCGCGGAACAACCCGGCCAACGCGAGCGCCGTCGAGACCTGGGTGCCGTTGATGAGCGCCAACCCTTCCTTGGCCGCGAGCACCAGCGGCTCCAACCCGGCCTTGGCCAACGCGGTGGCGCCAGGCAAGCGTTCGCCCTCGATAACCGCTTCGCCACCGCCCATCAGCACCGCGCCGAGGTGCGCGAGCGGCGCCAGATCGCCGGAAGCGCCGACCGAGCCCTGGGCCGGGATCACCGGGATGACGCCGCGCGCGAGCATCGCCTCGAGCCGGCGGACGAGCTCCAGCCGCACGCCCGAAGCACCGCGTCCCAGGCCGATCAGTTTGAGTGCCATGATCAGGCGCACGATGTTTTCGGGCAACGGCTCCCCCACCCCGCAGCAGTGGGAGAGAATCAGGTTGCGCTGCAGAGTGACGACGTCGGCGGCGTCGATGCGGATGCACGCGAGCTTGCCGAAACCGGTGTTGATCCCGTACACCGGCGCCGCCTGGCCATGGCGTCGTCGCAGGAGGGATGGAGCCGGGCCGGCGCGCCGGTGCGGTAGAGAGTTTCCAGCTCCGCCAGAGACACGGAACCGGGTTGCAGGAGCATGGTCACGGGGAAGTATGACAATCCCTGCGCCAAGGGATGCGCGCGAGCGAAATTGTAAGGAAGGGATGGCTCTCCCGAGCCGGTCCCTGACTGTCCTCAACCGCGCCAAATTACTTGGCACGACTCGTAGCCTCAGCAAGGCCTGCCAGACAGTCAGGGACCGGCTCGGAGAGCCATCCCTACCATTCTTTTGGAAGCCTGGAAAACCCGGAGCCACAGTGGGTTAAAGCCGAGCCGGTAAACCAACTCAGCCGGCTCGGCCACATCCCAGACGGCGAAATCGGCGGACTTGCCGGCCTCCAGCGTGCCGGTTTCAGCAGACAGGCCGAGCGCGCGGGCGGCTTCGCGCGTCGTCCCGGCGAGACATTCTTCGACGGTCAATCCGAACAGCGTCGCGGCCAGGTTCATGGCCAGCAGCAGGGAGGTCAGCGGCGAAGTGCCGGGATTGCAATCGGTGGCGACCGCCATCCGCGCGCAGGCGTCGCGCAGTGCTGCGCCCGGCGGGACCGTCCGGTCCCGCAGCGTGTAAAAAGCTCCCGGCAGCAACACTGCGACGGTGCCGCTTTGTGCGAGGGCCCGGGCTCCAACCGCGTCCAGGTATTCCAAATGATCGGCGGAAAGCGCGCCGCAGGACGCCGCCAGCTTAGCCCCGCCGAGATCCGAGCGTTGCTCCGCGTGCACCTTGACGGGCAACCCGAGAGACTGGGCCGCCGCGAAGACGCGCTGCACTTCCGCCGGTGAAAACGCCATCCCTTCGCAGAACGCATCCACCGCATCCACCAGGCCCAGGGCGTGCGCCTGTTCCAGGCCGGGCACGACGACCTCCGTGACGTAGGCGCCATGGCGGCCGGCATAGGCGGGCGGCGCGACGTGCGCGGCCAGGTACGTGGTCCTGATTCGCACGGGGCGCAACGTGCCGAGCCGGCGCGCCGCGCGCAGCATTTTCAGCTCGGCCCCGATCTCCAAGCCGTAGCCGGATTTGATCTCGACGGTTGAAACCCCCTCGGCCAGCAAAGCGTCGAGCCGCGGCAACGCCTGGGCCACGAGGTCATCCTCGCTGGCGGCGTTCGTCGCCCGCACCGTTGCCAGGATGCCGCCGCCGGCCTGCGCAATTTCCTCGTAAGTCGCTCCTCCCGAGCGCAGCTCGAACTCACGGGCGCGGTTGCCGCCGTGCACCAAATGCGTGTGGCAATCGATCAGCGCCGGGGTGAGCAGCCGGCCGCCGCAGTCGATCGTTTGCGCCCCATCCGGCACGCTGCCCGCCTGCTCAACGCCGGCATAAACGATCCGCCCGGCGCGCACCACGACCAGGCCATTCTCGATCAAGCCACACCCGGGCAAGTCCTCGCGCAAGGTTGCCAGGCGGGCGTTGCGCCAGCACCGGATTTCGCCGCCGTGGCTGACGTGAGTTTCCATGTTTGCGCCTGTGCCGCCTCGCGGCCTGAGCCTGTTTATGCTAAACCCGGCAACGATGCTGGTCGCCAGTGAAAATGAAACGCGGACCGCGCCAGCGGGCCAGACGCTTTGGTGCGAGGCGGCGCTCTTACCCGGCGGTTGGGCGGAAAGCGTCCGCGTGATCCTGCGCGCCGGCCTGATTGCAAGCGTCGAGCCGAACGCGGAGCCGCGGGCCGGCGAGGAGAAATGCTCCGTTGCTTTGCCCGGCCTCGCCAACCTCCATTCACACGCCTTTCAACGCGGCCTGGCCGGTCTGGCGGAGGTGCGCGGGCCGGGCGCAGACTCTTTCTGGACCTGGCGAGAGATCATGTACCACTTCCTGGACCGGCTCACGCCGGAGGACATGGAAGCGATTGCAGCCCAAGCGTACGTCGAGATGCTGGAAGGCGGTTTCACGCGCGTGGGGGAGTTTCACTACGTGCAGCATGATTGCGCCGGGACGCCGTATGCAAACATCGGTGAATTGGCCGAGCGGATTTGCGCGGCCGCAAGCGCGGCAAGCATTAACCTAACGCTGCTGCCGGTATTCTACGCCCACGGCAATTTCGGCGGTGCCGAGCCAACGTGGGGTCAGCACCGTTTTCTCACGACGCTGTCTCAGTACGGCCGCCTGCTGGAGAGCGCCGAGCGGGCGGTGCGGGCTCTGGAAGGCGCGAATGTCGGCGTGGCCCCGCATAGCTTACGCGCGGTCACGGCCGCGGAACTGGGAGAGATCGTGGCGCTGTCCGGAAGCCGGCCCATCCATCTGCACGCCGCCGAACAGGAGCGGGAAGTCGACGATTGCCTGGCGGCGACCGGCCAGCGCCCCGTCGCCTGGCTGCTGCACCACGCGCCGGTGGGTCAGCGCTGGTGCCTGATCCACGCCACGCACATGTTGCCCGGCGAAGTGGCGGCCCTGGCTGCCAGCGGCGCGACCGTGGGATTGTGCCCGCTGACGGAGGCAAACCTGGGCGATGGCGTTTTCCCGGCGGCCGGCTTCCTGGCGCGTGGAGGGAGCATCGGAATCGGGACTGACTCCAACATCCAGCTCCAAGCTGCCGCCGAACTCTGCGCGCTGGAGTATTCCCAGCGGCTCACGCACCGCGCCCGCAACGGCCTCGCCGCCGGACCGGAGAGGGCGACGGGGCGCAGCCTTTTCGATCTGGCTTTGGTTGGCGGGCACCGGGCGCGGGGTGCCGGCCAGCCCGGCATCGCGGCTGGCCGGCAC
>CAXUFU010000068.1:0-9584 GCA_964250275.1 uncultured Chthoniobacterales bacterium
CCATTGCAGGATCACTTTCCCCGTCCGGCGCTCGCCGTAATGGGAGCTGCAGACTTCCACCCGCACGTGTTCTCCCGGCTGGCAGCGGCGCACCGGCGGCGTGTTCACCGGCAACACATCCGCCGCGTTGATGATGGTAGGATCGTAACCAAACTCTTTCGGCGTGCGATCGTAATTGAGGAAGCCGTTGTACTCCCACTCGACGTCGTGCAATTGCGTAAAGACGTAGGCGGACATCTTCGGCTGCCGGCGCAATTCGTTGGTCAGAAACTTGAAACTCCAACTAATGTCGCGGTCGCCGTCGAGCGCCCCCACGCCACCATATTCACTCGTGATCAGCGGCTGCGCGCCCTGCTCGAAACCGGCGATATAGTTAAAGCCCGAGCCGCGGTAGGTAGCACGCGCCACCTTGTCGATGTGCGCCCGCGCCTTCTCGTAGTCATTGATGTAGAAGTGCCACGAGTTGATGTCCGTGTCCGTGTGCGCGTAATACTTCAGGTGCTCCCAATACACGACGCTCATGTCTTCGATCAAGCGCGTCGGATCGAGTTGCTTGGCCAATTGCCACATCGCGTGTACCCAGATGTGGGCATCCTGATTGTTGATTTTGAACGGGGCCGCGGGTGCCGCCCCTTTTTCTCCTTCCGCGGCGGAAGAGGCCGCGCCCGGAGCGGGTTCCGGGTTGGTGGGGTCGCCGCCGCCAACGGCAGAGGGCGCGGTTTCAGGCACGGCGCCCTCAGCCATGGAGCGCGCGTTGTACTCTTGCATCCACTTGACCAGCTCAACCTGACCGCCGAAACCCCAGGTCTCGTTGAACATGCACCACGCGATGATCGATGGATGATTGAAATCCCGCTCCACCGCCGCGCGCATCATGCGCTCGAACCGCTCCCGACCCAACGGTGTGTCGCCACCTTCACCGAAGTTCGGGAAATCCACCATCAGCATAATGCCCAGGCAATCGGCGTAATAGAGCAGCAGCGGATCGTCGATCTTGATGTGAATGCGCAGGAAATCGAAGCCAGCTGACTTGGCGAAGGCGATGTCGTTGCGGAACACGCTCGCGTCGCCCGCCGTGTAGACGCCGTCCGGATAAAACGATTGGTGCAAAGCGCCCCGCAAGTACAACGGGCGATCGTTCAGGCCCAAGGCCGCCGGATTATCCCCGGAGCTGCTGACCAGGGCGCTCACCTTCCTCATGCCAAAGTAGGTGTGCACCTGGTCGATTATTTCCCCCGCCCGCCACAGCTCCAGGTCGGCATAATACAGGTTTGGATGCCTGTGACTCCACAGGATCATGGGCTGGATCGCCAGGGTTGCTTGCGCGACGCCTTCCTGCACCGCTACGTCGTACTCGCCGGGGGCATGACCCTCGGGCGGGTGCACCCGAATGCGCACCGTGTCGCCGGCGAGTGCGTTGGCGCACGGAATTTCGAAAGCAGCGGTTTGCCGATCGATATCCGTTTGCACGCGAAACGGCTGCAGGTAGCTGGCGTGCCGGGGTTCGACGAAGACGGTTTGCCAGATGCCGCTGGTCGTCGTGTACCACTGCCACTGTTTGCCGACCGGCTGTTGGGCATTGTCCATGGAGTCCTCGACGCGCAACACCAGAGTGCCGCCGCCGTCGGCGTCCAGTGCGTCGGTCAGGTCGAACTGAAAAGGCGTGTACCCGCCTTCGTGCCGGCCCAGCGCCACACCGTTGCACCAGGCCTCGGTGATGAAGTCCGCCGCGCCAACGGTCAAGATCACGCGCTTGCCGTTCCAGGCCGGGGTATCTCGCGGCACGCGGACTTCCCGCCGGTACCAGCCCACCTCGTAGCGCGGCGCCGAGCGATGATTGCCGCGGTCGACCGTTGCCGGATCGCGAAAAACGCGCATGGCGTAATAGTTATCGTTGCCGGCGGAATCGCCCTGTCCCCAGGCCGCCAGCGACTCCCAACAAAAAGGCACAATGATCTGGTCACTCCAGGGCCCGCAGTCCGGAGCGAACCAGTGCTCCTCCACGCCCGTCCGGTCCGCGCCGAAACAAAAATCCCACGGAGCGTTCAGATTCAGCCAATCAAGGCCTTCGACGTGGCCGCGCTGGAAATCCGGCCGCGGGTATTCAGGGCGTGGGAACTCGGAACGATTGAGCATAACCGGAGCGTGAATCCGCCGTCAGCGCGTTCCGGGAAGGAGAAAACGCGCACGGGGACTACTGGCCGCTACCATGCCGAAATCGCGGCCCTTGTAAACCTCGCTTCACGGTAGATAAGCGCATTCCGATTGTAGGGCGGGCGCTTCGGGGGTCGTCAGGGCCGCCCGGGGGCGTGGGCGCCCCCCCCCCGACAACCGGAAGCGCGCTAACCTTAGCGCCATTGGGTAGGGGTGGCTCTCCTGAGCCGGTGCCTATGAGTCTGGGGATGTCCGCGGTCACTTGGCGCGCCCCGTATCCCGTTGCGTTTGCCAGACAACTAGGGACCGGCCCAGGAGAGCCATCCCTACCTATTTATAGAAGCTCTAGGCCGCGCCGCTGGAAGCCGTGGGCAGCTTATCTTCCAGGACGTCTTCGATGTGTTCGTGCATCGCTTCGACGATCGAATCCCACGAATTGTTCCGCGCCAGTTTCCGCCCGCGCCGGATGGCCGCCGCGTTTGGCTCCAGCGCCGCTTGCCGGCATTTGCGCACAAACTCCGCGGGCGAATCCGCAATCTCCACCACCGCGCTGAACTGCAAAACCACATCTTCCACCGCCGTCGAGACGATTGGCCGGCCGGTGGCCATGTACTCGAGCGCTTTGGTCGGGTTGATGTACTCGGTCGCTTCGTTCATCGCGAAGGGCATCAAACAAACGTCGAAACCTTTCACGTACGCCGGTAACTGCGAGTAATCGCGCCCGCCGAGCCAATGCAAATTCGGGCGCTGCGGCAACTTGTCAGCGTCGATCTTGGTGTTCGGACCGATGATCACCACATGGCCGTCCGCCTGGTCGTCGGCCAAGGCCGCTACCAAGTCATAATCCATGCGCTCATCGACCACGCCAAAGAAGCCGAACACCGGCCCGCTGAGCTTGGCCACTTCTTCCGGCACCACCGTGCTGCGCAGGCAGGCCTTGCCAAAATGGTTCACGTCTACACCACAGCCGTAAGAATGCGTGTTGGCGTTGAGTTTGATCTTCTCCCGCCCAATCTTGGGTCCCCCGGCGAAAACGACATCCGCGATGGAAAGCAACTCGCGCTCGCGGCGCAGCAACTCCTTGGGCGCACCCCGGAATTGGCTCAGTTGATCCATGCAGTCAAACACAATCGCCCGCTCATCCATGTGCCCGGCAAAAGCCGTCACCGCCATGGGATCATAAAACCATTGCACCGGCTCGCGGAAGCGCAGACCCAGCGGCCCGGCCAGGACTTCCTGCACCAAGCGCCGGCGCTCCTTGTCCACCCAAGCACCGTCGTTCCACCGCGTGCTCGGCATCTTCATGCGCAAGACGGTGATGTTCGGGTATTGCGTCACCTCGCGCATCTCAACGGCCGCGGAAGTAATTTCATCCGACTGCGTCGGTCCCTCGACAAACAGGATTTGATGGCGGCGCGAAAAACGAGAGAGAAACTGTTGCGGCCGCTGCCAGACCCAATCCCAACCCAAGTGCGAGTGGACAATGATGGGGTAGGCTGAAGGCAGGCGGTCAATTTTCATGTTTTCGATTCTCCGTCGTTTCCTGGTGAGCGGGCCATTGTGCACGGCGCCCAAAGCCGAGTCCAGCACGTAATTTCTTCCTCTCACCGGCCGAGATTCCGAGGGCAAACCTCCCCTATCTCGACCGGCACCTCCTTATATACGTAGATGATGCTGCCGGCAGATGTCAGGGGAATACCTGATTGTGATTTCAGGGTGCTTTCGCGGTCTGGCACCGCTGCCCAAAAGGCTCGCGCCATCCTACGTTCCGGGCAAAGTCCGCAGCCGCTCATCGAGATGCAGGCGGTCTGCCAGTGCGTGCAGCAGCGGCCCATGTCCGCTGAACTCCACCACGCTGATCGAGCCCACCGGACAAGCAAGCCGAAAGCGAAAGCGCCCCACGTCGATGCCCAGCAATTCGCAAAGCAAAATCCGGATCGTCGCTTTGTGCGAGACAAGCAGCACGTTGCCGCTCTTGAAGCGTTTTTGGATTTCCGCGATCACGCGCATGCCGCGCGAAGCGATCGCCACCGCGGGCTCTCCGCCCGTCGGCGGATACCAAGCCGGGTCAGCCGTCCAGCGCAAGTAATCGTCGTGGTATTCCTCGCTCACCTGCTTGATTTCCTTGCCCTCCCATTTGCCGTAGCTGATCTCGCGCAGATCCTCGCGAATCTCCGGCTGCAAACCGACCGCGGCGCAGAGCGGCTGCGCCGTGGATTGGGTGCGGCGCAATGAACTCGTGTAGATGGCCTGCCAGGGCAACCGGCGGTAAGCGGCGCAGAAGGCTTCCGCCATCGCGAGTCCGTCGCCCGTCAGATCCGGGTCCAGGCCCGAGCCGCAAAAGCAGTTGTCGCGGCTGAACTCCGTCTGGCCGTGGCGCAAGAGGTAAAGCATCAGGTTCATCGTTTCTCCAAACAGACCAGAACTTGCCAAACGAGGGAAGCCAAAGAATGCTCCCGCCGCGCCAACCCGCTCCGCTCCTGCCCTGGAGCGGATGCCTTTTCGTTCGCCCTCTTTCCATGGACTACCAGCCAATCCAAAACTACGGCGTCATCGGCAATTTGCAGACGATCGCGCTGGTCGGCAGTCATGGGTCCATCGATTTTCTCTCCTACCCCTACTTTGACTCTCCCACGATCTTTGCGGCGCTTCTCGATGGCGAAAAGGGCGGCCATTTTCAACTGGCGCCGTGCAACGAGAATGTCCGGCGCAAACAGCTTTACCTGCTCGATTCCAATATCCTGCTCAGCCGGTTCCTCTCACCCGAAGGTGTGGCGGAAATCAGCGATTTCATGCCCATCTCGCTGCGCAGCGAGAGCAGCGGCGGCCAGGACTCGCCCACGCAACTGGTGCGGCGGGTGAAAACGGTGCGTGGCGAGATGCGTTACCGCATGGTCTGCGCGCCGCGCTTCGACTACGCGCGCGTCGCCCACCGGGTCGAGCAACCGTCAGACAGAGAATTGCTTTTTATTTCCCAGGGCACGCCGCCGCTGGTGCTGCGGCTGCGTTCGTTGGACGTGCCCATCCGGCAGGAGAACGGCGACGCCGTGGCCGAGTTCGACCTGTCTGCGGGCGAGACCGCGGCCTTCGTGCTCGAGGAAGTGCGCCCGCACGAACAATCGCCTTGCGAGGCGCCGCACTTCGTCGCCGAAGCCTTCAAGGAGACGCTCAACTTCTGGCACACCTGGCTGGGCCGCGGCACCTATCGCGGCCGCTGGCGAGAGATGGTCAACCGCTCCGCGCTGGTGCTCAAGCTCCTGACCAGCCAACGCTATGGCTCGATCGTCGCAGCACCCACTTTTGGGTTGCCGGAGGTGATGGGCGGCGGACGCAACTGGGACTATCGCTACACCTGGATCCGCGACGCCTCGTTCACCCTCTACGGGCTCAACCGGCTCGGCTTTAACGATGAGGCCAGCAGTTTCATGACCTGGATCCAGGACCGCTGCGGCGAACTGGAACCGGGCGGCAGCTTGCAGCTCATGTATGGCATCGATGGCCGGCATGATCTGCCCGAGCAAACGCTCGCCCATCTGTCCGGGTACCGGGATAGCGCCCCGGTCCGCATCGGCAACGCCGCCTCTAAACAACTTCAACTCGATATCTACGGCGAGCTGATGGATTCGATTTACCTCTTCAACAAGTACGGACAGCCGATCGATTACGATTTCTGGCAAAACATCACGCGCCTGCTCGATTGGGTCTGCGCCAATTATCGTCAGCGCGACGAAGGCATTTGGGAAGTCCGGGGCGGCGCGCAGGAGTTCCTGTACTCACGGCTGATGTGCTGGGTGGCGCTCGACCGCGGCATCCGGCTGGCCGATAAACGCAGCTTCCCCACTCCACCGCTGCGCTGGTTTGAGACCCGCGATGACATCTATCGCCAGATTTACACCGACTTCTGGGATCCCAAGCGCCGCACCTTCATCCAGGCCATCGGGCGCGCGGACGTCGATGCCACGGCGCTGTTGATGCCGATGGTGCGTTTCCTGAGCCCGAACGACCGGCGCTGGCTGAGCACGCTCAAAGCGATCGAAGAAGACCTGGTGGAAGATTCACTGGTCTACCGGTACCGCGGTGATGACGGCCTGGAAGGCGTGGAAGGCACGTTTTGCATGTGCTCCTTCTGGTACGTCGAGGCAACCGCCCGGAGCGGAGATCTGGAAAAGGCGCGGCTGATTTTCGAGAAGATGCTCGGCTACGCCAATCATCTCGGCCTCTATTCCGAAGAGCTTGGGCCCAGCGGCGAACACCTGGGCAATTACCCGCAGGCTTTTACACATTTGGGTCTCATCAGCGCCGCGTTCAACTTGAACCGGCTCTTGGACAATCCGCAGGCGATTATTTAAATCCCCCAAAGGTAGGGATGGCTCTCCGAGCCGGTCCCTGACTGTCTGCCTGACGTCTGGAACCAGGGGTCGCGCCAAACAAACTGGCGGCTTTTTCCAGACAGCTTCGGACCGGCTCAGGAGAGCCATCCCTACCTTGGGTTACGAGGCCGGCACCAACACGGGGCGATGGCTGTCGACGATCAACCCGTCGCGCATCGTATGCACCCAGTCGCATGCTTCCGCGATGGCGGGATTGTGCGTCACGAGCAACAATGCCTTTTGCTCCTGGCGCACCAGATTTGTCAGCAGCGAGAAGACGCGCGTCGAGTTCGCCGTGTCCAGGTTGCCGGTCGGTTCGTCGGCCAGGATGACCTGCGGATCGTTGGCCAGCGCCCGGGCGATGGCCACTCGCTGCTGTTCGCCGCCGCTGAGGTGCTGGGAGGGGCGGTCCAGCTTGTCCTTCAACCCGACCGCGTCCAGCAGGTGCGCGGCCCGCTCGCGCATGGCGTGCTCAGTGAGCACCCCGAGTTGGCGCATCGGGATCATGATGTTCTCCGCCGCCGTAAAGTCCTGCAGCAGAAAGTGAAACTGAAAAATGAAACCGAGCAACGCGTTGCGCTGGCGCGAGAGTTCGTCGTCCGGCAAATCCGCCACCGGTTGCCCACTGATAATCAGCCGGCCCGCGTCCGGGCGATCCAGCAACCCGAGAATGTATAGCAGCGTGCTCTTGCCGCAGCCCGAAGGGCCGACCACCGCGTGGACGTGCCCACGCTCGCAGCGGATCGACACCCCGCGCAGCACGTGCACGCGCGACAACGCAAACACGTGTCGTCCGCCGCCAGCGTTTCGACGGATTCGACCGCGACTTCCGGCGGGAACGCGCCGCGCTCGCTGAGCGGCGGGAGATGCGGTTCGATACCCATGAGGCCGAGGATACGTTCTTACTGGCCGGCCCCGCGCAGGATCGCCACCGGCGCGAGGTTGGCCGCCCGGCGCGCGGGGAAATAGCTGGCCGTGATCACCGCCAGGAAAGCGATCCCGGCCGCATAATAATAATGGGAGGGGCTCCACGCCACGATAAAACGGTCCGTGTAAAGGATCCCGCGGACCTTGATCGGGATCTGCGAAATCAAGAACGTCAGCAGCGCGCCGCAACCCGCTCCCAACAAGGATCCGAAGGTCGCGATGAGGAAGCCCTGGAAAAGAAAAATCACGGTGATATCGAGCCGGCGGTAGCCCATCGAGCGCAGAATGGCGATCTCGCGGACCTTATCGAGCACGGTCATAGTGAGCGTGTTAAAGATGAGCGCGCCGGCCAGCACGAGCACCAGGCTGACGGTGATCGCGGCGGAGATCCGCAGGGTCGAAAAGACCTGGAGATTGCCTTGCTCGCGCTCCTGCCAGGAACGCGAACGATGGCCAAAGAGCTTCTCGAAATGGATGGCCAGTTGCGGGGCACGATCCGGATCGCGCAACGTGACGATGATCATCGAGACCAGCGACGGTTTTTCCAGGAGCATCTGCGCCACGCGCATGGCGACGTAGCCGCGGCGCTCGTCGATGACGTTGTTGCCGCTGCGAAAAATCGCGTTCAAAGTCATCGCCTTTTTCTCGCCGTTGGTCCCAAGCAGCGTGACTTTGTCGCCGACCTTTAACTGCATCTTATCCGCCAGCAATGACCCCAGGATCAGCCCGGCCGGGTTGATCCGGTAACTGTTCAGATTGCCGGAAATGATCTGGTCGCGCAAAGCCGTGGCGCGGAGGTGCAAATCCAGGTCGATGCCCTGCAGCGTGACCACCTCTTCCTGGAAATCGCCCCGTGCGGTGACGTTCCCCTGCACGATCGGCGCGCACGCCAGTACGTTCGAAAATTGCCGCGCCACGCGCATGATCTCGTCCGGATCGGTGATCCCCTCGTAGTACTTGCGCCGCTGTTGTTCGCTGACCACGGTGCCGCCATCGGCGTTATCGAAGCTCGTGTAGCGATTCTGAAAACGGTCGCTAATGACGATTGCTCCCGAGGTGCCGAGGATGGTCTTGATGAAGTACTGCTCGAAGCCCTGGGTCTGGGCCTGCAGACAGATAAAAAAAGCCACGCCGAAAATCACGCCCAGCAAGCTGAAGAGCAGCGAGCGCTTGCGGCTCACCGTAAAACGCAGGCCGATGTGCAAGGCGGGACGCATGGCGAGTCTGCTGGACAGGTGGGCAAGGGCTTTGCGCGGGCGGCTTTACTTTTTCTCCGAGGCCGCGTCGTTGATCGGGATCGGCCGCACGCGTTGGCCGAAGTGGAACGCGTCCTGGTCTTCGACCACGACCTCATCCCCCGCGCTCAAGCCCGCGGTGACTTCCGCGTACTCGAGGCTCTTGAAGCCGACCTGCACGGTGCGCTGCTGGATGATGCCGTTGTTGACCACCAGCACCTGATCGACCAGCAACGCCCGCGCCGGAATCACCAGCGCGTTTTCCTTGCGGCCGAGGATGATGTTCATCTCACCCGTCAGCCCGAGCAGAAGATTGTCCGGGGGATGATCCATGTTCAGCGTCACGGTGTAACGCGAGCTGTTTGCATCCGGGCTCGGGAGCACCTGGAACACGGTCGCCGTAAAGGTGGTGTTGCCGTAAGCGTACAGATGCATCTCCGCCTTCATGCCGGGCTTGAGTTTGCCGACATCTTCTTCGTTGACCTGGCCGCTGACATAAGTCAGCGGACTCGCGATCGTAAACAGCGGCGACCCCGCCGTCACGTAGGAGTTGTTGTTAAAAAACTGCGCGGTCAAAATGCCGTATTCCGCCGGCGCCCAGGTGGCGTCGACCGGTGAACGCACCTCGGTACGTTTGAGTTGATCCTCATAGGTTTTGACGATGCCTCGCGTGGTATCCACCTGGCGCTGCAATTCCAGCTTTTCATTGTCGACGGTTTCCTGGAGCGCGGTCACCTGGTTGCGCGCGGCCGTGCGCGTGACGGCCGGGATCATGTTGGGGTTGGGCAGCCGATCGTAGGCGGCAAGTTGGTCCTGCGCGGATTTGAGCGCCGGCAACGAATTAGGGCCGAGCTTCTGCCGGCCCAGCGCCGCTTCGTAATCCGTCTGCGCCTGCGTC